>JAITKS010000120.1 GCA_031278315.1 Planctomycetaceae bacterium
TTGTATTAATGATTTTGATCTTTTTGTTTATTGCCAATGTTGTACTAATTACTGGATATGATAATATATTTTATCCGGTTTATGCCGAAATGACTTGAGAAGTCGATATTAATCTCCGCATGCAAACTGACCACTGACCACTGACCACTAACTATCGGAACTAATGTAAAAACAAATATTCCGTTGGAATATCAACAATTTTTTATTAAAAATTTTATGTCTAAACTTACAAAATCAATTGCTTGGTCTGCTCTTAATGAGCATCGTAAATCGTTTGAGAATTTTTCATTACGAAAAGCTTTTGCCGACGATCCTAATAGATTTGATAAATTATCAATTCTATTCGCCGAACAGAAAATTCTATTCGACTATTCCAAAAACCTAATTAACGATGAGACAATCCGATTGTTGATCAATCTCGCCAACGAGACTAATGTTTCGGCAATGCGTGATGCAATGTTCTCCGGTGTAAAAATTAATTTCACTGAGGATCGTTCTGTTCTACATGTTGCATTGCGGAATCGTTCTAATAGTCCGGTGATTGTTGACGGGCGTGATGTCATGCCTGATATTAATTCAGTACTTGCACGGATAAAACAATTCTCGCAAAAAGTTATCGACGGAACTTGGCGCGGATATTCAAATAATCCAATTACCGATGTTGTAAATATCGGAATCGGCGGTTCTGATCTCGGACCTGTTATGGTAACAGAAGCGTTGAAACCTTACAAAACTAGGTTAAATTTACATTTTGTCTCTAACGTTGACGGTACACATATTGCTGAAACACTTAAAAATCTTAAACCTTCAACTACGTTATTTATTATTGCATCGAAAACTTTTACTACTCAAGAAACCATGACCAATGCCGAATCTGCGCGGGCGTGGTTTCTCGAAACTGTAAAAGATAAATCAGCTGTCGCAAAACATTTTGTTGCTATTTCTACAAATAAACAAAAAGTCGAAGCATTTGGAATTGATCCGGCTAATATGTTTGAATTTTGGGATTGGGTAGGCGGCAGATATTCGCTTTGGTCTTCTATTGGATTGTCGATTGTTCTTTCAATCGGGTTCGATAATTTTGAACAACTTTTAACCGGCGCATTTGAAGCCGACTTGCATTTCCAAAAAACACCTTTTGAAAAAAATATACCCGTTTTGACGGCACTACTCGGAATTTGGTACAATAATTTTTGGAACGCTGATAGTTACGCTATCTTGCCTTACGACCAATACATGCACCGTTTCGCCGCATATTTCCAGCAAGGCGATATGGAAAGCAACGGTAAAAGTACCGACCGCGAAAATCTGCCGACCGATTATTCAACCGGACCAATCGTTTGGGGCGAACCCGGAACAAATGGACAACATGCGTTTTATCAATTGATACATCAAGGAACAAAATTAATTCCAGCTGATTTCATGGCTCCCGTGCAAACGCATAATCTTATCGGCGACCATCACAAAAAATTGCTGGCAAATTTTATCGCACAAACTGAAGCTCTAATGAAAGGAAAAACTTTAGAAGAAGTAAACGATGATTTATACAAATCAGGCATGAACGAAAATGAAATAAAACGAATTGCTCCGTCGAAAGTTTTTTCAGGAAACAGACCAACAAATTCTTTTTTCTTTGAAAAATTAACACCGGCAACGTTAGGCTCATTAATTGCTTTTTACGAACACAAAATTTTCGTACAAGGAATTATTTGGAACATAAATTCATTTGATCAAATGGGTGTAGAGTTAGGAAAACAACTAGCAAGCCGAATACTGCCGGAACTACAAACAAATGAAAAAATCACAACACACGACTGTTCAACAAATGGTCTAATTGCATTTTATAAGAAACATTCAGCTGAAATGTTATCTCAATTATAGAACATGGTAATATTTCAGCGGAATAATTTATTTGTTCGTAATATATGTGTGAATTTTTTAAACACAAAATACACGAAAAGAGATTGTTATATGATTTTCGTGTTTTTCGTGTTTTAAAAAATCATTTCAATCATACAAATCACAAAAATCATAGTTCAGACAATTAACCATATTGATCCAATATCCTGTTGCCCTTTCAGGGTGATTCTAGTTTTATGCGTGAACTGTCACCTTTTTCGTTACAAAAAATAAAACCGAATTTTAATGTCCAATGAGTATAATATTCTCATGCGGACTAATCACTAACTACTATTATTTTCTCTGTGATTAATAAAATAATCGGCAATTCTCTATTATTCCCCTACTTGACTTTGACTTTACACAACATAAAATTTCCGTCCTATTTGATCGATACATTTTACCCAAACATCTTAATTTAATTTTTTGTTACAAATATTTTTTGCTATTACTACTAATATATATAGTGAATTTAATATATAGTGAATTTCTAAACGAGCCTTACACGGAATTTCGGTGAATCAAAGTCAATCATTAAAGTTGCTACAGATAAGTAAGCAGAACGAAGTTGCCAAAATTAATATGCGGGCAGTTTAAATTACGGGAGAAACAAATGAAAATAAACAGTATTGAAATAGAACGATTCGGAATTTGGTCTGGATTGAATATTTCAAAATTATTTGACGGCGTTAATGTTTTTTACGGTGCAAATGAAGCAGGTAAATCCACAATAATGGAATTTATGCGTACAGCATTCTACGGATTCGATACGGAACGGCGTCAATACGCTCGCCGAATTTGCGGACAAAATTCTATATCGGCTGAAGTATCTGTTGATCAAAACGGCAATCCGATTTATGTTGTTTCCGGCGGTTCACTTAATCTCGAATCTGCCGGCGGAACGTATAACCTGCGGCGAATGTTTCACCCCGACCCAAACGATAACTACGAAACTATCGATCTCAAAAACTCAAATGGAGAAAAAGAAGGTACGCAACTTTTACGCATGCTAATATCAGGTATCGACGAACAAACTTTCAACAACGTATTTGCTATCGGACTAGATGAAATTCAACGTATTGGAACTCTAAATAATACAGATGCTGCCGAAATGTTGTTTCAGTTGAGTGTAGGAATGGAACGTGTTTCTATTGTCGATACTATTAAAGAATTGACAAATCGGCGTAACCGTATTTTGAATCCGATTGAAAACGAAGGTAAACCGTCTCTGCTCTCGAAGCTAATAAACGAAAGGAAAAAAATTCTTGAAACCATCGACGCATCAAAAATTCTTGTACGAGAATATGTACGAACAAAAGATGAACTAAAAGTTATTGATAGGTCTGTAACGATTTTGGAAGATGATATCGCCGTGCTAGAACGGGAAAAAAGACTTTACGAAATCGCTAAACTCACTGAACCAATATGGATAAAACGGAATAAAATCAGAGGTGAAATTGATGCGATGGGTAATATCGGCGTTGTTTCAGATGATATAATTCAAAATCTCGACAAGCTGGAAAATTCGTTGACCGAAAATCGCAAAAAATTACAAGACATAAAAACCGAATACAGTCTCGTGCATGAAGAAATAAAATCTCAATCGGTTAATGAATTGTTGATTAAATTTGCACCGCGTCTGGAAATTTTGCTTGAGGAAGAATCACATATTATTGAAATTGATTCTCAAATCACGTCTATTGAAAAAGACATTCAATCTATTACATCACGAATAACTGACGAAGATAATTTGATCAAACGCGGACGTAGAACAAGTTCAGCCGTTCCGCCTGCGATTTCTGCTTTCGCATATCCGGAAGAACGACCGCTTATAACCAACTCGAACAACTCGACCAACTCGACCGATACCGAGAACGAAACAAACGTTTCACATCCGCAGAATTTACCGTTATCGTTACAACCGCAGAATAATATTTTTTCGGGTTATAGAACAGCGTCGCGAATTGTAGCTAAAGCGAAACGGCGGTTGCATCGTATCAAAGAACGTCATACTGAAATTCTAGGCAGAACCAAAGCATTAAACGGCAAGTTGAAACCGGAATATTCTGTCCGTAATGTCAACACGATCAGCGAGGCACTAGACAAAACTAAAGATTTACTTGCGGCATTAAAACGGCGTCAAACTATAGATCAACATTTAGCTGAAACATCGTTAGTGCATCGTGACTTGCATCGGGCGAATGCAATTTTGGTTCAAAGTCAATCGATGTCGACGCTGCAAGTTACGATTGTCGGATTGTTCGGAGTAATCGGAATGATTCCGGCAGGATTAGCAATTTTTGAAACTATCGGCGTGCGTGCGTTTGATTTCGGTATCCATCCGGTTTTAGTTTTAGGCGGATTATTGTTAAGCGGCAGTGCGGTTGCGTATAAATTCATTTCGGAAAAATCGATTGCAGGCAAGTTGAAACAGAATCAGCGTCAGTTGAATGGATTGATCTCTCAAATAAATCGGCAGAAACAGGAAGCGGCAGAAATCGATTTGCGTTTTCCTGATATTGTTGTCAGTTCAATTGATTCGCAGCGTCGGCAATTTCAGGCGGAGTTACAATCGCTTGAGAAACTTTTACCGCTTGAAAGTCAGTATCAAGAATCGGCGGTCGAGCTTAAAAAATTCGAATTACGTTTGCAGCGCAGTAAAGAGCTGCAAGCGGCAGCGATGAATCGTTGGCAGGAGTGGTTAAGGTCAGTTGGGTTACCCGAAGATTGGTCGCCGGCGAGAGTTCGTGAATTAGTCGAGCATAGTGATACAGCGCATAATTTACGCAGAGACCTAGAACGGCTGCGGCTAAATTTAGATCAAAAATTAAGAGACTTGCGGACTATAACTGAACGAATCGATCGTATTATTAACGAACTAGGATTGAATTTCGATGACGGTATAAGTTATATTGATATTTTGCGCAACATAAAATCGATGTTAGATACGAATAATATTGCTATTAAAAATCGTGAAAAACTGAAACTAGATTTGCGCCCGCTCAAGAAAAAACGTAGAGAGACAATTTCAAATTTACGCGAATCGAAATTAGCCGTTTCGGATTTGATTCGTCAATGTAGAGTAAAAAATACCGACGAAATACGCAAGCTGCACAAATTGCATCAAACACGCCGGAAATTGGTTTATCAAGAACAATGTTTACAACGTGAAATCGATGCAGCAATAGGTAATTTCTGTTCGGAAAATGTAATCGGAGATATTTTAGAACCGCGAATCGCTAAAAATTTACGTGATAAAATCGTTCAAGCCGAAATTAAAAAAGATGCCGGTATAGAAATCGTAGATAACAATTTAGAAAATAATAAAACGAATAATAACGATAATGATTATGATTATGATAACGATACAGAAATCAAAATTAGCGATATAAAAAATGTTGATGAGATTAACTATAGCAATATCGGCAGCGGTGAAATAGCAATCGGTGAAAAAACCGATGAAGAAAAATTATTGACAATTGATCAATTGTTATTGTTGGTTTCAGATCGGATAGAGGGTCAAGCTGCGAAATTGCGGGGCGAAATTGAGGCTCGCGGCAAGTTACTTGAGCAGCTCAAGTTGTTGGCGGAGGATCAAACGTTTTATCTAAAACGCCGTGAGCTTGCGGTAATTGATGAACGAATACAAATGATAAAAAAAGATTGGCAAGCATATTCTGTTTGTTGTTTGATGCTAGACTTAATACGAGAAAGTTATGAGCGGGAACGTCAACCGAAAACGCTTGCGGAAGCGTCGGAACTTTTGAAAAAATTGACGGAGGGCAAATACGTAAGAATTTGGGTGCCTCTTGGAGAACGGACATTGATGATTGATGACGCTTTAGGCAACACGTGCGATATAGGTTGGATTTCGAGAGGAACGCGGGAGTTACTTTTTATTGCGTTAAGATTAGCGTTAGCAACTGCGTTTGCGCAACATGGTTCGGTGATGCCGATAATTCTGGATGATGTGCTTGTTAATTTTGATACAAAACGTGCAAAAGCGATGGCGAAATTACTGATTGAATATGCAAATTCAGGACGTCAGATTTTTATATTTACTTGTCATGAACACGTGTGTAGAATTTTTCAAAATCTTGATATAGCTGTAAGAATTTTACCGCCGGCGGAGAATCCAACAATCGCTGAAAAAGTTTTGTTACCGAAATCTATTCTAAAAGAACGTGAATTAAATCGGAGACTAGAAATTCAAAGAATGGCAAAAATTCAGCTTGAAGAAAAAATTCAAAAGGAACTCGCTAAAAGGGAAGATCAAATAAGAATAGAAGAAGCAAGAAAAGCAGAAGTACAAAGAATGATATTACAAATGCAACAACAAGCAACTGCCGCAATCACCGTAGAACAAGACCGTAAAGAATTAAAAGTATAATATAATATTTCAGTGGAATAATTATTGTTATCGGGAACGCGGCCGTCTCGACCGCATCTTTAGTTTTGTTTTTTGACAAGATTACAAGATTACAGGATTGACAGGATTTTTAAATAATAAATTAAAAGAATCAAAACTTGAAACCATCACTTAGTTGATTAGTGATTTGAACTTTAGAATCCGGCTAATCTCCGTATGCGAACTAACCACTAACCGCTAACCGCTATCCTGTAATCCTGTTTATCCTGTCAAAAAAAATATTCCACTGATATATTACAAAATTTCACCTGATATATTTACGTTGTTTTAAATTTATGAAAATATCTGCAAGAGGTTTATATTCATTAAAAATGCTGCTCGACTTGGCGGAACATTGCGGTGACGGTTTTGTTCCGTTACGTGATATTGCAATGCGTCAAGGGATTTCCAAAAAATATCTTGAGCAAGTAGCGTCTCATCTTAACCGTGCGGGGCTGCTCTTAGCTAATCGCGGTTCGCAGGGCGGTTATAAACTCGCAAAACCGCCTGATAAATATACTGTCGGATACATTTTGAGTATCACCGAAAACAGTATTGCACCAATAGAATTACAAGGAATCGGCAGTGTGAAAGTCGGACGAAATTCAGATGTCATTTTTAATTGTATATGTAATGGACTCACAAAAGTAATAACCGATTATCTTGATAGTATCACTCTACAAGATATTCTCGAAAGAAGCACCGAACAGGGTACGAATGACTATTATATCTAATAAATCTAATAAAGATTTTTTCGTTACAAAAAATCGAACAGATCAATTAACTTTTGAATCGTATCTTTGTCCGGATTCCGAATTATCTCTTACGGCGACATTCGATTGCGGTCAATGTTTTCGATGGCGGCGTGAAAATGCAGATTCAGATTCAGATTCTTTTGTACCGAGTCAGCGGCGGCGGGACAAAGTCAAGCGGAATAATTGTAACGATAATTGTGACAGCGATTCTATCGGCAATAAAATTTCGTATAACGGTATTGTTTGCGGTTTACCGATTCGTGTGTACAGCGACGGCGTTTCTGTCAGAGCAAAAGGATACGGAACTATCGATTTCTGGCGAAATTATTTCGATTTAGAACGAGATTATAAATCAATTTTATCTCAATTCGGCGATCATCCTTTTACTGCCGCAGCTATAAAATTCGGCTGCGGTTTAAGAGTATTAAAACAAGACGCATGGGAAATGCTTGTTTCGTATATTATTTCACAAAATAACAATATTCCTAGAATTAGTTCAAGTATTTCTAAAATCTGTGCAATGTGCGGTGAAAGAATTGAGTTCGACGGATTAGAATTTTATTCATTTCCGTCTGCCGAGAAAATTTTAAAATTGAACGAATCGGAATTACGTCAAGCTGGATTAGGTTATCGTACAGATTATTTAATTTCTGTATCTCAAGCGGCAGCGGAAGGGAAAATAAATCTTGATGAGATAAAAAAATTACCAACAGACGAAGCGCGTGAAATTTTATTACAGCTTCGCGGGGTAGGTCCCAAAGTTGCGAATTGTGTTTTACTTTTCGGACTAGGCAAACTCGACGCTTTCCCTATCGACACTTGGATAAATAAAGCCGCAAAATATTACGGCAATAATCTCGACGCAACAAGATTCGGAAAATACGCAGGAATCGCACAAGAATACATTTTTTATTACATCAGAAATTTATAATACTAAAAACTTCGTAATATTTCAGTGAAAATTTTCACAAGGTTTTAAATTTATTTTTAGCCAACCTTATTTTGTTTTTATTAACCACAGAGAACACAGAGAAAGATGATTTTGTAATTTTAGATTTTAAATTTTAGTAATATACTTTTCACACTTTAAATTTCGGTTTTCGTTTTATCCGTGAACGGTCACCTTTTTCGTTACAAAAAGTAAAACCGAATTTTAAAGTACAATGAGTATATCAAGGATTTTACTTATTAATTTTCTGATTCTTCAAATAGGTCGTATAATTTGAAAAAACCGTTGCGGAAATTTCCTTCTGTTTCTTGAAAGATTTGATTTATTTTTTTATCTGTGATATAGAAATTTGTGTTCTTTATCATGTTTCGGACAAGATTTTGAAAAACTTCCGGTTTGGCAATCGTTCGATAAATAACCGGAATAAAAGGAGCAGGTCTGTGCGATGTAAAAATAAATCCGGCGGTATTTTTATATCGTACAAATCGTAATTTTAATTTCGATAACAATGTCAACTGCTCGTAACCGTCAAGAATATAGAATGTATTCGTGTCTCTTTTTCGTAACGATAAAACAAAATCATGAGATAACTTTTTTTGAGATGAGTTCAAAACATTCTTGTTTACGTTTAATCCATTCTTAATCAAGAAATTTTTCAAAGATTCTAATAAAGCCGATTTACCAGTTCCATGTTGACCGATAATTTGTCCGATTCCGCCTGATTTCAATAATTTTTCATAAATTTTTTTGATGTCAACTCCAGTGTCAAAGATATATTCAATCGTACCGGCTTGCCAGTTACAAGTAGAAAAAGGATTCGTTCTAAATTCCATCGTGATAATTAAAAAATCGGAAATATATCAATGAAAATTCTCAAAGATTTCAAGTTCATTTTTCACCAACCTTATTTTTAAAATTCATAACTCAAAAAAAGTTGAAAAACAAATATTCCGCTGATATATTACGTCGTAAGAAACGAATAAATATTCTACATATTCGTTCTTTTACTATCCGTCTATCAACAATTAACTGCATACGAATTTGTTCTGACATTCAATTAAACGCAGTTGCAAATTCACCAAGTGATACACAAGTTATCGCAAAATCGAAAAGCTCATCGAGTTCGTTTATATCTTTGACATCCCTGATTTGCTTTTGTAATTTTACTGAAGGGTTTCCAAGCCGTTTAGTCAAAAAACGTATTATGTCTTCGGCTTTACCCTTAGCTATACCTTTAGCTATACCTTCGGCTATACCTTCGGCTTTACCTTCGGCTTTACCTTCGGTTCTGTATCTATTTAACATTTCAGCTCCGTATGGAGTTTGTTTGATTGCTTCAATTAATCCTTGACTCATTTTCAATTCTCCTTTCTTAATTTTAAGAA
>JAITKS010000159.1 GCA_031278315.1 Planctomycetaceae bacterium
TCAAAATAAACCAGCTCAAACCGAAATTAAAAGTGTGTGAAAAGTATATATTACACGATTCTTTTAATTTATTATTTAAAATCCTGTCAATCTTGTAATCTTGTAATCCTGTCAAAAAAACAAAACTAAAGATGCGGTCGAGACGGCCGCGTTCCCGTGAACAATAAATTATTCAACTGATATATTATTTTTTTCTAATCTAAAAAATTACCTTCTTCTAATCTTTCAGGGACATATTTTTCTGTAACAAAACTTACATCTCTGTTTGTTAATGCTTCGACTTCTAGTTTGAAACCGTTCTCAAGCATCTTGGCGATTTCTTTCTGCCACGCTTTTTTCTTTTTAAACCATGGATATTCTGATATTTGTTTCGCCCTTTTTCTGTCTTGATCATTTAAGTTAATTTTCACACTGTCCGATAATTTACATTTTTCAAAATCAACACTCCTTAAACCAATGTATTTTGCCTCAGGAATAGCCATTCTCTGCGATTCAAAAGCAAGATTAATAGAACCTTGCTTAATAACACTGTAAATATAATATCCCCACGGATCATTGTCCAAAAGACAATATATCGGTAAATTTAACTCGTGATGCATTCTGTATAATAATCTGCGGATCCCCCGCGGCGGCTGACCCGCTCCGTGTGTCAAAATACAATGATGCTTTCTCCAAAATTTGTCTTCATTAAAACGCTGCCAGATTGTGTCTTTTTCAACATGCAAAATAAATTTCGCATCGCAATTCCTAAACTGAATTACATTCGGCTCAACAATCGACGGCACTCCATAACCGCCGCTTCCCATTCTTGAACAATCAATTTCATCGCCGCTGTCAATAATTTGAATCTCTCCAACCATATCACCGCGCTTTTGCGCAAAAAGATGTAACTCTTCACGCAATGAATTTAATAATACCTCACAATCTTCAATAATAGGATCACAATCAGATTGTTCGTCAAATGTTTCTTCCTTAACTCCTTCAATCGTGTGTTTAAGTAAATAAAAAAGACCTCTTATACTCGTCGTCTTGCCTTGATCTATAAGTTGTTTCACTCCGCTTGTAACAAGCATCGTTTGCATAAAACTCTTCGCTTGACCTATGTTAAAAAGTTGACGTTGCGAGGTACGTTTTCCCATCTCAATAATCCGCTTACGCTCGTTAAAACTTATATTCGATAACGCACGTATAGGAATATCAACCGCCGGAATATGTTTCTTGCTTACCTGTTTCACTACCAAGTCCGCTAACTCCGTTAAATTGGAAAGAGTTTGGACATCAACCGATGTAAATTTGTTTTCTGATTTTTTAGACATTGTTAATTTATGTTTTAATTGATGTTTTAATTTTTGTGTTAATTTATATGTTAATTTTTGTTTTAATTGATGGTGTTTAACTTGTTATATTCGAGGTGAATTTCTAAAAAAAGAATTTCTACAAATTTCGTTTGCTCACAATTTCGTTTGCTCACAATTTCGTCCTTGAAAAATACGGACTTGCGAGTATCTTGTGAAATGCAAATCAGTTTTTTAGAAGCTGCTTCGATATACTTGAAAATTCGTTTTTTTTATTTCTTGCCGATAAAAAATTATTTCTTTCCGATAAAAATATAGTACGGCATTTTGAAAAACGGGAACCATGGTAATCTTGTCTGATGTTCTTCAAAAAGAATTGTGTTAAATTTTTTTTGCAAATACGGAACGTGATCATGCGAAGGAAATACATTATCGTATGCAAACCACGAGGGCCAAAATGTCCGTTTAAACCAGTTGTGTTTTACATGTCCGGGAGCTGGGAATTTTCGAGATACATAGAAATCGACAATACCGATTTTTCCATTCGGTTTGAGAATCTGCCAAGCATGATCGATTGCAGCAAACCAATCGGGAATCATTGTAAGTGAATACGAGAATGTAATGTTGTCAACAGTACCTTCTTCAGGTGTAAATGAAGTTGCGTCGGCTTCGGCAGTTTCGACATTTTTCCATCCGCTGTCATGAATCCTGCTGTCGGCAACTTCAAGTAACGAACCTGCGAGATCGACGACATAAACTTTTGCAATATCGGAAATAACGTCACCAAAAAAATGTAAATTTGAACCTGTTCCGCCTCCCATATCCATCCATATTGTGTTTTGAAAAGATTCGATTGAGAGCATTTTTTGCCAAAGCGATTCACGTCCTTTAAGCAAACGCCGCCGAAAATCGTCGTAATCTTTGGCTTGTTTTTGATAGAAATTATTCATTCGTTGTGCATGTGAATCTCCGCGCACGGGGCGTAATACCATATTGTAAATTACTCTAATATCACCTAAAAATCCCATAAAAATTTATTTCGTCTGAAAAAAAAATATGTAAAAAAATTTATTGTAAATTAATGCCGAACCGTAATCTGATAAACCGCAATTATTCATAGTTGTCAAAACAACCGCTGGATTATAGACAGAATAATAAATATTGAAAGCCCCGCAATAAATAAAATAAATTTGATAATATTCACATAGAATTTTTTGATAATATCTTTCATGTCTGGACAAGTTGTTACAAATAATAGACAATAAAACTCACTCATCGAGATCGGCTTACTCGTGAAATTATGTTTACGTAATTAATGTTCAAAATTAAAATCCAAAATTAACGTGCAAAATTAATGTACAAAATTAATACTCAAACCGGACAATAAAAATTTTGAACAGTTCACATTTTAAGCTGCATTTATATGAAATTCCGGGTTTGATCCGTCTGATTATCTATTGTGAAATAAAGCTTTTACGTATTAATGTTTTCGCAATTAATTGTAAGAGCCGGTACTTTTTTGCTTGGCGAATTTAACTAACATATAACTTTATGGAATTTTAAACTACTATATATATTTATATATTTTTTTCCAATTATTAAACGTAACGATAAATATTTTTTTTCAATGATTACACTGAAATCGGCGTTATAAACGGTTAAGAAATTGTTAAGAAAAAAATCAGTAGTTAGAAATTCCTTTTAACAAATTGAGGAAATTTGAAAATGAATATCGACTTTAATGAAATTCCAGCCGAAGGTGAATTGTGGGGACAATTCGCCCAAGATTTTATGTGTAATCTTGGTTTTAATATCCATTCGCAATTGTTCAAGACTTCGGATGACGGTTATGATTTTTGCGTTGTTGAACAAGTTCCGTGTAAATTTAATCATGTTCCGTTTAAGTGGCTTGTGAGCTGCCGTCATAAATCGCCGACTCGTCTTGCGGTGAAGGAATCGGAAGAGGCAGATGCAATCGAAAGAATAATTAGAAACAAAGCAGACGGCTTTATCGGATTTTATTCAACATCGGCAGTTGCAGCACTTTTGTTGCATTTAGATTCTTTGAGAACAAATGGAAATATTAAAGAATATAAAATCATTGATTCAAAATTTATTGAATCATATCTCACAAAACCCGGATTTGATTTGATCGCCTCCCGATATTTTCCTAATTTTGCTTTAGGCAGACAATCAATTCATATTTATCAAGACAAATATTTGCCTATATCTTGCGAACATTGCCGAAAAGATTTACTCGAAACACTCTATACAAACAACAATCACGGAGTTGTTGTCCGTTTAAGATTACGTAAAACTGATCCGGATTCACCAGACACAATTACAAAAGTATATTTCGCTTGCAAAGGCGCATGCGATGAACAATTACAATCTAAATATTGTCATAACACATCTCAAAGTACAGCAAGCTGGATTTCGATTTCTGATCTTGTTATACCGTCGGCGTTTCTTGAACATATTGTCGTATTGCTGAATCAGATTGGACGAAACGGAATTATTTACGAACAAGAAGCACTCGAAAAAGAAGAATATCTTTGCCGGGCATTAGCTCAAAGAACATTACGTCCGGCGGCTCAAGGCGAACTATTAAGAACAAAAAAAATGCTGCTCAATGACAAAAATGATAAATAACATTATAGAAATATACGGCATTATTGAAACAAAAAATATTATAAAAAACACAAAACATAGTTTCTCTGCAAGATTTTTTTCGATTCACGCCGCCTGCTTAAATTAAATACGGATAGAGAATTTTTACGTTGTCATGTTGCCGAATTTCAATATACAATCCGTAAATGTTGTATATTGATTGTATATTGAACGGCCGATTGTTTTGTGTTACATTTATTGGATTAAGTTTTATAATTCACAATTATTAAACTGCTTTAAAACTGTTTTCACTTGAAAATTCGGTATGAAAATTCGGTATGGTTTGTTGACATGATAAACAAGATCGTTAAATATGAAAATACGGTAAACTCCCGTCCAAAAACGAAAACAAAAACGAAATATATGATTAATAATTACATGATACAATTCTTTGTTTATTTAATTTTTTTATTGTGTTTTTTTACTGATATTACTATTGCTCAAAATCAACAGCCGATTCGGTTAGAGCTTAAAGAAGCAGCAAAATATCCGCATGACGAAAAAGCTTTTACACAAGGATTGGTGTTTGACAATGGTTTTCTTTACGAAAGTACCGGTGAATATAATGCGTCAACTTTGAGACAAGTTGAATTGAAAACCGGTAAAACTCTTCGTAGTGTAAAATTACCGGATAGATTTTTTGCTGAGGGAATCCATATTGTCGGCGATAAAATTTATCAGTTGACTTGGCGCGAAGAATATTGTTTAGTGTACGATAAAAATACTTTCAAACTAATCGGACAATTCCGTTATAAAGGCGAAGGATGGGGAATAACATATAATGGAAAATATCTAATTATGAGCGACGGAAGCGAACAATTGAATTTTATTGATCCTGAAAATTTTAAGTCAGTCCGAAAAATTTCTGCCAAAGAAATTGACGCTAAAACAAAAAAAACTTTTCCGTTACGAAATTTAAATGAGCTTGAATATGTCAATGGTGAAATTTGGGCGAACATTTGGCAGAGTACGCAAGTTGCAAGAATAAATCCTGATACAGGCGAGGTTATAGGTAAAATTGAGTTTGCATCTTTTGTTCCGCCGAAACATCGTAAAGAGCAAAATTTAACATGGGGTACAAGACGCTGCGTATTGAACGGAATTGCGTTTGATCCTCAAAAGAAGCGTATCTATATTACAGGTAAAAATTGGGATGTTATGTATGAATTTGAAATCGTTTCGCCGTAGTAATTCCGCAGTAGTAAACTGTAATCGGTCTAGTGAGAAGTAAGCAGTAAGCAGTAAGATTTATTCGGCGTTTGTAAGTTAGAATTTAACAACGAAAAAAAATACAAGAAAAATGTGAATCACAATAATTGAATTTTTGATTAATTTATTTCGAGATTATTTATTAAATATATGTACAAAGAAGTTGTAATAACTGGTTTTGGTTTATTGTCTCCGGTTGGCAATGACAAGGAAACATTCTGGGCAGCTCTGATGAATGAGAATAGCGGAATTGGATTTCTAAATATTGTAACGAAAAATGAATTACTTCGTCCGATGGGCGGCGAAATCCTTGAATTTAACGCTAAAGATTATGTTAAACCGCGTAAAAATATCAAGGTGATGAGTCGTGATATTCAACTTGCATTAGTTGCGTCGGCTTATGCTGCTGAATCGGCTGATCTTATTACAGACGGCGAGAATCGGACGGTTGAATCTGATAGATTGGGCGTAATGTTCGGCAGTGATTTAATAGGTGTTGAGGTCGAACTGCTTTTGAATGCGTTTCGTGTAGGAATTAAAGATGGTCAATACGATTTTTCACGATGGGGCATAGATGCGATGAGTGAAGTTTTTCCGCTTTGGATGTTAAAATATTTACCGAATATGCCGTCGTGTCATATTTCTATTTTGCATGGAGCGCATGCACCGAGTAATTCGCTTACGCTTTGCCGCGGTTCGAGTCTTGCGGCGGTAATGGAAGCAGCACGAACAATTCAACGCGGAGCAGCTGACGTTATGATCGCCGGCGGTTGCGGTAACCGTGTAAATCAAGATTTTCAAACTAGAATAAATGCTTATTTTCCTGCGAAACGGAATGATAATCCTTCTACTGTATTAAGACCTTTTGACATAAATAGAAACGGAACAGTATTAGGTGAAGGTGCTGCTGCGTTTATTCTGGAGAGCAGAGAATTCGCCGAAGCAAGAGGCGCGAAAATTTTAGCAACTATTCGCGGTTTTGCTTCTACGAATGAGCCAAAGTTACACAACGAAAGACCAACCGGAATAGCTATAAAGAAAGCTATAAAAATCGCTTTGGAACGAGCTAATATGAAACCCGGCGAAATCGGATTTGTAAATGCAGACGGAATTGGTGTACAACACGATGATAAAATTGAATCGGTTGCAATTCGTGAAGAGCTTGGTGATGTAATGGTTTCAGCAAACAAAGGAAATTTCGGCGATTTAGGCAGCGGCACAGGTGCTGTAGAACTCGCTGCAGCTTTACTTTCGTTACAGAAAAATATGATTCCGCCGACATGTAATCACGAAAGAACGGACCCGGATTGTCCGATAAATGTCGTTCACAAAAAACCTGAACCGTTAAAACAAAAAACTACTCTAAAACTGAATCAAACAAGAATGGGAAGATCTTTTGCAATTATAATTTCAAGTGAGTAAATTTTAATTATAGATTATATACCAATTACACTTTAAAATTCGTTTTGTAATATATCAGTGGATTATTTTTTTTATTAACCACAGAGGACACAGAGAACACAGAGAAAGAAGATTTTGTAATTTTAGATTTTAAATTTAAGTGAATTACTAAAAAATATTTTAGCTGGGAACGCAGGCGTCCCGCCTGCATCTTTTTTGTACAAAAAACGCCTAAAGATGCGGTCGAGACG
>JAITKS010000206.1 GCA_031278315.1 Planctomycetaceae bacterium
AATTTTTTTAGATAATTTTTCGTGAATTTTGTTATTTCGTGTGTTTCGTGATCTCAAAAAAAAGCGATACCTTTTTTAATTTTCTTCCCTCTTTAAATTATTTTTTTTTGTGTTACAAATTATGCCTTTGAGTTTCCATCAAACATGAGTGTAATTTTAAGTTGTTCTCGTTTTAATATTCGGTATATATTTTATTCGTTTATCTATTGAACAGAAGATGTCGAATAAACTTAAACCGTATATTTAAATTGTTCACACTTGAATTTTCGGTTCGATTCGCTTGTTTATCTGCTAATCGTAAAACAGAAATTTACGATTTTGAATCACCGAAAATAATAGTACGATGTGTATATGTGTATCAAATACAACAAAATACACTGAAACATTAACAAAAAAATTAACCAATTAACATTTACCATTTAATTAAAACAAAAGAAAGGATAATATTATGAAAGAATCGTTTAATCGTAAGATTGTTTATTTGGTGATGATTCTTTTTCTCGCTGTGTTGCTTTTTTGGATGGGACGTCCTTCAAAGTTTGTCCGTGATTCGAATGGCGAATTGCGGCCAGGTGCAGGCGGAATTTTAGCCCAGCAACGCGAAAAAGAATATTTAACCGAATCACGCATAGGTGAAGTCGATCCGGCCGGCAGCGCAATTAAATTAGCAACTTTTGGAATGCGAGGCGTTGCAATTTCCATTCTTTGGCATAACATGCAAGAATACCAAAAACGTTTCGATTGGGGTAACGTAATTGTTACTGCAAAACAACTCGTATTTCTCGACCCGCATTTTATATCTTTTTGGGATTTCTTAGGTTGGAATCTTGCATATAATGCGTCTTCCGAATTTGATGATTATCGAGACCGCTACCGATGGGTAATTAATGGTATAGAATTTTTGATCGAAGGTACAGAAAATAATAAACGTGCGCCAAAATTATTCAAAATTACCGGAACAACAATTTCAAATAAAATCGGCGGAGATGCATCAGACGAAAGAGAACAATATCGGCGTCTGTTTCGTGAAGATGACGATTTTAGTGAATTTGCAAGGAAACATGGTTATAAAATGCCATTACTGCCGTCTGAAAGAGATAATTGGAAAGTTGGATTGCATTGGTTGAATTTAGGTGAACATTTGGTTTTGGTCGAAAAAGTAAGTATCGGCAAAGAATCAGATTTCATGTTTTGTATGCATTCACGATTTAACTATTTCAATTATGCGAAATGGAAACGCCGAGACGGCGATTTTTCACAAACCGCATTCGACGCATGGCGCGAAGCCGGCGAACAATGGCGGACATTCGCAAAAATCACAATGAATACTGCATTGCCAAAAGATAGATCAGCTATCTTGAAAAAAGGTGCAGAAGTATTCTACGAAAAATTAGAAACAACCGACATAATACGTGAAGAACGCGAAATGCTGCTAAAAGAATTAAATAATTTAGTTCCGGGATTCGTACAAGAATTATGTATCGAACGTTGGAAAAAATTAGCAGAGAAAGAAGGTCAACAAGGAACAATGCTAAAATTTCTTGAAGACGCATACGAGCCAAAAACCAAATTCGATATGGACGACTACGATGAGTTTAAAATTATTCGTCAATGGCTCGACAAAAACGAACCTGAATGGAAAGAAAAATTGAAAGCAGATATAAACAAACGATACTCAGCCGAAGAATTAGAATTAAAGAAAATTCCCAATATCTTGCTTGAAGAAGATCAACGAAGCATCTTGTCAAAAGCTGACAGCGCAATAAGCGAAATACAATCATATTCGAAATCAATGCTGCGTGTCGATCCGAAATTTATCGCACAAGAAATGAAAGAACGAGACGATATTTCTGTCGAGAAAAAAAATCGTGCAAGTGAAATCGCCGACCGGTTCGCACAATTCAAAAATGAAACACGTAATTCTGATTTCTATCGTGAAATTTTGAATTATGACTATCGATTACGCGAAGTCGCCGTAGAATTGACAAATGAAGTAAACGATGCACGCCGGCTGCGATACGAAGGACGAATTTCATATTACGCCGGCGATAGACAAAAAGCCGCAAATTTATGGTACGACGCAATGCAAAAATGGGATGATATGTTAAAGAAAAAAGGATTCGAAGACATCGCAAAGAATTTTTCGTTTGTTCGCGACATTACTGAAATACTAGACCCAATGGTAACAATTCTTGATAATGTAAATCAAATATTTCGAAA
Source organism: Planctomycetaceae bacterium (assembly GCA_031278315.1). GTDB lineage: Bacteria > Planctomycetota > Planctomycetia > Pirellulales > Thermoguttaceae > WRKP01. Next base: position 2,221 of record JAITKS010000206.1, read on the forward strand.
TAAATTTGCTCTCCAAGATTTGATCCGAACACGTATCGGAATGGAAAATGATCCGCAAATTGTAGTTGACGCTGTCGAATATTCGTCAAAAGCATTTGAACGAGGTGAATATGAGCAAGTCGAAAAATTCACAATGATAACTTGTAGAAGAATCGAAGGAATAAATGAATCATTTAAATTTATGAAACTTGCACCACTGCCGGAAATACGTGATTGCGCTGTAAAAGCAAATGCCCTGTATATCAATTCAATCTTGAAACAGAAAAAGATAATTCCTGATATTCTACCATTAAGAAGTTTTGTCGAACTTATGATAAAACACGATCCGGATGTAATAAACGCAATAAAATTAAATCAAGACGCACTAATAAAAGTTAGCGAAATTAAAACACCGGAAGATATAAAATCAATTTTAGATAAACCGTTAGAAGAATGGAAACCAATTTTGCAAAAGTATCCGTTAATTGCAATTGACTCAACACATGAAATAAACAACGAATTAAAACATTTTGCTGTAACTTATGCAGAAATCGTAAAAAAACAAAACCAATCATTACCCGACGACTTCTTGCTAAAACCATTCTTAAAATAGTTGCTGAGTATTCTTAAAGTTTGGATAATATTTCAGCATAACATTTGTAATTGTGTAAATGTAAAGAACAAAAAAGTAAGCAGAGACGCAAAATATTGCGTCTCTGCTGAATATTCTTTACTCTACATTTTTTTATTCTTTATTCTTTATTCTCTATTCTACTTTTGTATCTTTTACATCATGTATGAATCTGAATCTTGGCGGCGGACTTCCTTGTATTAACGAACCTTCGAATACTTCTGTAATAAATTGTTTCTTTCCGTTTGGCGGATTTTCGGGGTCGGGAAACGAGTCGCCTTTTTGTAAAATTATTTGACGCTCATGTATCTCACCGAAACAATACGTACCCGCAACTTGACATGGAAACCAAAATCCGCTTGGTAAAGCCGAAAGATTTTTTATCGACGGCTTCACATTAGAATTAACCGTTTTATTTTTTTCTTCTTTCTCTTTTTCTTTTGTTGCTGCTAAATTTTTATTTACTTCAAGATAAAATTCTGCGTAACAATGCTCAGGTAATCTTACGAGTCTTGCTGGTATTTTGTGTAATCTGCACATCGCTACAAAGAGACCGCATATATCTTTGCAGTCGCCTTCGCATTTATCTTCCGACATTGCCAACAATGCTTTTACTCCTTTTGCCGGTAAACTTTTATTTGCATCGTTGTATTTTACACGGCTCTGAACATAACGGTAAATTGCGTCTACTTTTTCCCAATCTGTTTGCTTGTTATTTGTGATTTCGCGTAATGTTTTTCGCAATACCGACGAAACTCTTGATTCTTCTATCTCGATTTTAGGACTCGGCTTCAGATACGGAGCAATTTCGTTTGTTATTCGTTTGGGAATCATAAAAATATCTGTATCGTGCGGCGGTTCAACTTCGTAATTTATAGTATCGAACTCTAGTATTATTGCAAGTTTATTTCTCAATCGTAAATTATCAATTTTGAGTACAGCTTCTTTAGCTCCGTTATTTACAATATGAAAATTCACACCTTTAGGTACTGAACCTCTACCTTTAGTCCAACGATATGATTTTGTTTCCTGTTCAAACCAACCTGTTGGAACAGGTATCGTGATAGTTACATTTTCAAGCTGCGAACCAGGTTCCAATTCGATTCCGGCAACCCATGTGTGTTCTGTTTTCGCTCCGCGGCGAGGTCCATATTTCGACGGCGTAAATTCCGACGATTCAACAACCGCGTCATCAGACGATGAATTAAAATTAAATTGAGCTTGAACAACAGAATCCAAAGTCAAAAAAATAAACAATACTAATATCGTAACAAATAATCGACACATATAATTTTGAAACAAACAACACAAAAACATAATTTTTGACATTTTAATAATCTCTTATTTTTAGTTAGTTTAGTTTTAATTTCTAGATTGAAATTTTAACGTACATTTATTCGCGGACTATAATTTTCATCTGGACAATGATCATATTGTGAAAATTTCGCACGTTGCTTTTCTATATCGCCCGGATGTAGAAAATTAGGCAATTGCAAGTAACCGTAATCGCTTTGAATTGCCGGATCGCCATCAGATGTATAAACTATATCTGAGCAACAACCGGTAAGAAATATTGAAATAAAAATTCCAAAAACAATTTGTGATAAAATTAATTTATACATGAGCATCTCTAAAATCTTTTTAAACTACTATTACTTGAATTTTTCAGTTTGAATCATCTAGTGTTCTCACTCTATACCTTGTTTTATGAATACATCTGCTGTTGTTTCTATCATTTTTTTTACCTCCTCTGTGTCTCAAAATTATCTAACAAGATAGCTTCTAAAATCATCAAGAGATTCGCAATCTAATGCTTGGTAAAATAATGAGTCAAGTGATATTAAATCCGAATATGAGTTAATACCATTTTGAATATCACGCGGAACAGGAACATTAAATCGCTTACTAAGACATTTAATAACATGTTCTTTAATATTTTTACATCTCTCTCTGCGCTCTCGCTCTATACCTTGTTCTATACCTTGTTCTATACCTTGTTCATAACCTTGTTTTATGAACGTGTATGCAGCTGTTTCTGTCATTTTTTTTACCTCCTCTGGGTCATTTGAGATTATTGAATAAACTGTTTCGATTGTTTCGAGTTCTTTTCCTTTTGGTATTGGACAATTAGCCAAGACATATCGTAG
>JAITKS010000209.1 GCA_031278315.1 Planctomycetaceae bacterium
CTTAAAAAAATTCTTTTGGAACGCAACGATGCAGTTGCCGCTTATAGTAATGTCTTTGATTTGGAACTTGATGGTTCTGAAGGACGAAAAGAATTTTATGATAAACGCAAAGATCGAAAAAATAAAAAAATGCTTGCAGAGTATTTTGAACATTCCTCTGGACATAAACGTGCAGCAGGTTTTTTTCTTTGTTCGACACCGTTTTATCTCATTTATGCGCTTTTTCGTTCAGAAACAACGATTCCCGTGCTGTGTCAACTTCAACCTATTTGTGCCTGTGATTGGATTGAAGTATTTGAAATTTTACTTCAGGGAAAATTTATTCATTCTTCCGAAACTCAATATATCCGCCGAAATAATCATCCTAACGATACTTCAGAAGAATATATGAAAAGAATCACAGCTAAAACAGAAAATATAGTCGGTTACAAAATGTTCTGGCCAATGGTTGAAATCGTTTTAAAACATTTTGCAGAATACAACGATCATGCAATTTCTGTTTATCAAAAATGGAATCTATATTGGGAAATAGAAGAATACTTGCGTAAACAATATCACTTTTATAAAAAAATAGAAATTCCAAACATGAAACAAGAACTTCCTTTTGGATATTTATGTTATCACAAAATAACTTCTCCTTTCAAAAAACTTCTGAAATTATCATTCAAGATTATTAGAAAAATTTATAGGATACTTCTAAAGATAAAGATAACTTTTTTTAATTTATTCACAAATAAAATCGATAAATAATAAAATATAAATTTTCGGAAAAAAACAGATTTAAAAACAATGATAAAGAAAAAACTCATTTTTGATATTGCAATTTTCGCATTTAGTGCTGATTTATCAGGTGTTCCGCGATTCACTCTTGAAGTCCTGAAGCATTTGATGAATAAAAATAACATCGAAATTGTACTTATTTGTTCCATCAAAAATGAAGCAAACGCCTTTTTTAATCTTAAACAAAATATCAATTTCAATTTACCATTTCAAAGTAAAGAAAAAAAAGAACTAATCTTTTCCGAATTAGATGAATTTTTCAAACAAAAAATAAAAGATGAAAATAAACCACTTTCTTTGTTAGGACAAATTGAATATTTTATTCTTACATGTTTTCCAAAATCAAAATTATTAAGAAACTTGATAAATTTTGCAAAAAAAATTAAAAATGGTACCAATAAAGAAAAATGGCAGACTTTACCCCAATCGCCGTATTTTGAGGAATTAGTAATAAATTCTGACGCTTATTTTTCACCATTTCATCCGCTTATTCCTGAATTATCAATCAAGCCGTCTATTCGTAGGGCAATTGTTGTTCATGATTTGATTCCATTCGTTCACCCTGAATTGCTTCTCAACAACGACCTTTATTTTATGTTGCAAGAAATTTTTGGTCATATAACACCTGAATTATTTATTTTTACTGTTTCAGAAAATTCAAAACAAGATATTAAACGTTTCTATCCGTCTATCGCAGAAGATAAATTATTTGTTATTCCAGAAGGTGCTTCTCCGCATTTTAATTTTTGTGCAGATAAGACGAAAATTCATGATATTCTCACAAAATACAATATTCCGACAGATTGTCCGTATATTATATCAATTGCTGCTCATGATGATCGTAAAAATTTCGCAACAGTTATTTACGCTTTTGAAAAACTTTGTCAAAAATATCCAGATCAATTTGCCGATTTACGGCTCGTTTTGACCGGTCCAAAAACGTTCAATAAAACAGTGAATATACAAAAAGCAATTAATTCTTTGAATAATGATTGCAAAAAACGTTTCATTTATATAGGTTATGTTAACGAAACGGATCTGCCGTTTATTTACAATGGTGCGAGTTGTTTTTGTTTCATGTCGCTTTATGAAGGTTTCGGATTACCGGTACTCGAAGCGATGCAATGCGGTGTTCCAGTGATTACGTCGAATACATCGTCGTTGCCGGAAGTTGTCGGGAACGCTGGAATCATGCTTGATCCGCACGATGTTGAAGGTCTTGCTGATGCTTTTATGCGTGTTATTAGTAACGAAAATTTACGGAATGAAATGATTGCAAAAGGTCTTGAACAAGCAAAAAAATTCAGCTGGGATCGTTGTGCCGATCTCATTGTGGAGAAAATAATCAACTGATACAATAGTACGAACAAAATAAAAATCGTAAAAAATTAAAAAATATAAAATCAAAAATTTACCTATAAATCAAACGCCGGAATGATTATCAAATCATTTAAACAAAGGAGATAAATCAATGAAAGAAAAGGATAGTGAACAAAATTTTGTTGTATCTGAAACGATTTCGATTGCTTCCGATTCAACATCTTATATTGTCTCATCTGATAACGATTCAAATATTGCGTTATCTGACAACAGTATCATTGCCGATAAGTATTCTGGTTTAACAAATACTTTAACTCGTAACTTTAATGATTGTTTTTCACAAGATTATTGTTGCAATCTTTCTTCATGTTGTGAACAAAAAGAAATAAGTGAAATTCAATATGAAACATATATTTATCCGTTACGAAAAATAATTTGCGGATTATGGAATAAAACAAATGATGTCAATAATCCGTTTTTATTCTCTGCGTTGGAGCTGCCTAATATTTATGGTAAAGGTAAAACGGCAGAAGATGCACTTAACGATTGGCAAAAAGAATTTCATTTAAAGTTTCAGGATATTTACTACCAACAACATTGGGAACGAACCGAAGATGCACAAAATTTATACAATGCGTTTGAAGAATTTGTAGATATTCCAAAACATTTACATTTGACACCTATCATTGTTCAGCAGACAGGTAAAATAATTGACATCTCTGATAACAAGCGTGAAATTGAATGGCTTGATGAGAGCCGTAATATTGTTGATCTTGCCGAATGTCCTAGTGAATTGGCGAATTATAAAGTCGGCGAATATTTTCGTGCCGAAATGCTGAGAAAATTTGAAACAAGAGAACTAATCAAAATTCGTTCCATTAAAACCACCTGCTACCGTGATTATACAGATGAAGAAATACAGGAATTTTTTGATTCTTTACCTGTTGTTAGTTTACCACCCTCTAAATATTGGAATTAAAAATGAGCAATCGTAACAATGCGGTAACTTGTTATTTTCTTGATGTTGGACAAGGGACGTCGCAAGTCATTATTTTAAATGGACATCGTGCAATTATTATTGATACAGGACGAAAATGTAAAGATACAAGTCCTTTACTTACGTTGTTAAGAAACTCTAATATACAAACAATAGAAGCACTTATCTTGTCGCATAATGGTAGTGATCATATTGGCGATGTAGAAAATATTCTTGATCAATATTTAGACAAAATCCGTCGAGTTTTTATTTTGTTTGACCGCCCTTTGAAAGAAAATAAAACATACAATATTATGAAAGCATCTATCGGTAATGATATTAAATTTGACGAAATAGTAGTGCGGCTGGAAGCAAAAGAAAATACAGGTGATATTTTTGTTGATATAGAACATAATTTATCTATTTCCGTTTTGTATCCGTATGTTCGTAATAATGTCGAGTCGGAAAAGAATGGTACTTGTGCTGTGATTGCGCTATTGGTCGGAGATCAAAAAATTATTTTTTCCGGCGATGCACCGGTAGAAGCTTGGCGGACAATAATATCGCATAATGGAAAACAGTCATTACAAATTTTGACTATTCCGCATCACGGCGGCAATTTCACGATTAATGAAAAAGATCATCAATGGTTTTTTGAAAATGTAACGACACGGTATGCTGTTGTTTCTGTTGGATACAATAATAAATATAACCATCCGCAACCTGATATAATTCGTTCTTTTGTACAACACGGCGCGGAAATTTTGTGTACGCAATCAAATCCGATTTGTAATTTTGAAACATCCGATAACGATGTTACTTGTTGTGGAACAGTTGTCGCTGACATAGATTCTCAATGTACAACTATTCGAGATATTATAAAATTACAAGAAATCAAAAATAAATTCCCAAATTGTTTGTGCAAAAATGAGTCTGCCGGCAATTTTTAATATTACCGGTTTCAATGGTACAAGTTGTTTTGGTTTCATACCGCTTTATAAAGATTTTGGATTACCGATACTTATATGAATATTGATACTACTTATTTTTATCGTTGTATTGTAACATTGGAAAAAGCTTTGGAATTATTACATGAGTCCAAGCCGGATGATATTTTGTACGATATATATCGTTCAACATGTATTAAAGAATTGGAAATTATTTTGGAACAAAGCGGAAAACTATTACGAAAAACACTTAAACCTTATTTTCATTCTTCTGCGGCAGCGGATAAACTTGTTTTCAAAGATTTATTTCGCAATGCCGTTTTACATAGCATTATTACAGGTGATGAATGTGAACGATGGTTACAATATCGAGATAACCGAAATTCTACGGCTCACAATTACGGAGTTGCGTTTGCGGAAAAGACGTTAATATTTCTTCCGCAATTTATTATTGATGCCCGTCGGTTGTGTGAATCAATCAATCAGCAGAAATCGGAATAACATGTTACTACGCGAAAAAGATCGACAAATTTTGTTTCAAATATTTAGTGAAATATCCGAACCAATTGAAGTATTGGCGTACGGAAGTAGAGTTACAAATAATGCCCATGACGGCAGTGATTTAGATTTAGTAATACGCCGATACGACGGACAACCGGTTTCACCAAATATTGTTTTAATGTTAAGAAAACAAATCCAAAACAGCACTATCCCAATTCTTGTCGATTTACACGATTGGGCATTGCTCCCGAAAACGTTTCATCAGCAAATCGAAAAACAACACGAAATATTATTTGTTCAAAAAAATAATAATAATAATAACAATAAAAGTAAAAGTAAAAAATAACTATTCGGTGATGCCAAAATGATGCTTGATCAGTATGATGTTGAAACGCTGGAAAAGGTAAAAAAATCCAGTTACGGAATATAAACTCAACGATGTTTTTTATCACAGTAAAATATGGGAACATATTTATATTATTCAATCAATTCCAAACAAATTTATATTTTATGATTACAAAACAGACTAAAAACTTACCCTACGGTAATGCTGATTTTAAAAGTGTCCGCACCGAAAATAATTATATTTATGTTGACAAAACACGGTTTATTGAATTGCTTGAGACTGAAAGCAACAAGAGTAAGATCTTTATTCGACCGCGCCGTTTCGGCAAGAGTTTATTTCTCTCAACGCTTTTGTATTATTATGATGTCAATTATGCGAATGAGTTTGAC
>JAITKS010000216.1 GCA_031278315.1 Planctomycetaceae bacterium
AGGGCTTAGGTTTTTGGGGGATTTTACCCGCCCCGCTGGGGCGGGTTATAATCCGATCGCCCTTTCAGGGCTGGTTTTGTTTAAAACAAATACCGAATTTTCAAGTATGAATAGTATATAAAGTAAAAAATTGGGTATCTTTTATTAATTTTTTGAGTCCTAAAAACAGAAACTTAAATTGCTCTTGTCTTGTTTTTGTTAAATCGTTATTCTTCACACATACAGTTAAGCTAGATTGTTGTTTTTGATTTGTACGGCTCAAACTAGAATTTCTGAAAATCAAAATAACAAAAGCCGTAATATTTAATCACAGAAAAAAACAGAAAACATAATTATCAACCCGAAATAATATTTATTTACACATTACATGAGGTTTTATAATGCTAAAAATTATGGATATCAGCACAAGCGGTCTTGTTGCACAAAGAATTCGTATAACCGCTATCGCCAGTAACTTGGCAAATATCACTTCAACGCGAAATGAATTTCAAGAACTTAAACCATACGATCCAAGATATGTAATATTTCAAGAAGATAACACAATCGGACCCAACGGTTCCGCCGGAGTTTATGTTCGATCAGTTGAACGTGATGAATTACCCCCAATACGAAAATACGCCCCTAATCACCGCGACGCCGACGAGCAAGGTTTCATAAATCTGCCAAGAATAAATCTTATCACAGAATTTACCGACGCTATCGAATCAGGACGTTCTTACGAAGCCAATCTCGGTGCTATTGAAGTTACAAAATCGATGGCAAATCAAACCTTGAGAATAATCTCATAACATTTTTAATTGCACACTTGTAATTTTTAAATTAATGTTACCTGCACCTAAACTATCGAACTATCGGAAAACTGAATTTTCAATAAATATGAATACGCCTTTGTACCACTAAATTCATAGTACGATGCGTATATCGTTACAAAAATTAAAACATGGACGGAATTAGTTACATTTACGGCGGAATACAAAATATCGACTCTTTCAAACCAAGAATCGCTACAGGACCTCTCGGTGATAGAATGAATCCAGATCGGCCGATGACAGATGAAGAAATCAAACGCACGTCGTTTAAAGACCTGATGCTCGGTGCAATTGGTGAAGTAAACATGATGCAAAAAAGAGCCGATCAAGCTGTCGAAAAATTAATGACAGGAGGTGAAATCGGTACCGCTGAAGTCCTAACTGCTGTACAAAAAGCTGATATCGCTTTCAAAATGATGATGCAAATGAGAAATAAATTCGTCCAAGCTTATCAGGAAATTCAAAATATTAGAGTTTAAATAATATACCGGCGGAAGATCAGATTTAAGATTTAAGATTTAAGATTTGAGATTTGAGATTGAATATTTGAGATTGAATATTTGAGATTTGTAATATATCTGTGGAATAATTGTTTTTCAAATTTTTTCGTGTGTTTTCGTGTGTTTCGTGTTAAAAAACTTAAAACAAAAATGTCCCAATAGACAATTACGAAATTATTCCGCCGATATATTATGAATTACAAAATTTGTTGCAAAATATTCAAATAAAATATTAGACTGAATAGTTACATAATAAACTGTCTGCACTTTAAATTTCAATACTTTAAATTTCAATACTTTAAATTTCAATTAGAACCGCCGAAAATCATAATACGAATTTTATATTTACGCATAGAATTTAAGCAGAGAATATTTTAAATATCGGATACACAGAAAAGAACACAGAAAACGGCAAGAAAAAGCTGTAACAATAAACGGTGTTTTCAACGATGCCGTTGTTATTAGCATTTCTGTAAAATTAAAATTCAACTGAATAATTACAAAAATAGAATAATCAAAATGGAACGCATTAAGAAAATATTTGCTCATGTTCGTGATTTATTTTTGAGCATGACGCCCGCTAATCGGGTTCTTGTTTCGTTGTTAGTATTGGTTTTAATTTTTTCACTTGGGTATTTAATTGTCGGCAGTGTCAAGCAATCTGATTCTGCGTCGAAGTATATTAAAGTTTATAACGGCGCACATTTCAGCAGCGAAGAAGTACGTGCTATCGATAACGCTCTAGCAGATGACAATCTTAAAGATTACAAATGGGAAGGTGATCAACTTCTTGTTCCGAAAAAGTCGCAATCGTCATATATTGCATCTATTGCGATCAAGGGTGCGGTAAATCCTAAAGGTACGGCACTCAATGAAACGACGCAAAATCTTAATACGTGGGAAAGCACAAAAATAATAGACGAAAGATTATTTCAAGCGAAATCAGTAGTTTTATCCGAAGTGATAGCAAAATTTCCGGGAGTTGTTTCGGCTCAAGTAATCGCTAATAAACGCGACAAATGGAATAAGAATGTTTGGTTTCGTGAAAAAATTCCGTCAATTGCTATCTACGTTGATTCTTTGTATTTTAAGCCTTTACCAGATGACACAATTACAGCTATTGGTAATTCTGCAGCAAGTGCATTCGGCATTACAGACAAACGTGAAATCACTATTACAGACCGCAGAAACAGCCGAATTTATTACGGCAGCGGAGAAGAAGTCAATTCACAAGGCGCAAACGCATACGCTAAAGCACAAAAACATTATCAGGAAGACTGGAATAACGAAATATATAATATGTTGAATATAAAAGGTTTACAAGTACAAACTTCGGTTCTCTTAAAAACAAGATTCAATGAACGCGCGCTCGATGTAACACAACGAATTGCAAAAGACCCGTTCTACGAACACACCGATAAATACAATTTAGATATCGAAGGTGCAGACCGCGGTGCTAGACCGGGTCAAATCTCGATGAGTTCAAGGCCTCTTATTAATCCGGTTTCTTCACAATCGGACAAGTCGAAATTATCTGAAAAACGTGATGAAAGCGAAAAGACAAAAAGTATCGGCGGAATAGAATCACGTTACGAAGTTTATTCGCTTATACCTGATCGCGTAACTGCAACATTGCGGATTCCGCGTCCGTATATCAGAGAACATTGGATCGCAAAAAATTCTAAACAAGGTGAACCGGCACCCGAACCGACTCCCGAACAACTAATTGAAGAAGAGCAAGTAATTCAAAATACTATTCGTCAAGATGTCGGCAAAATCTTTGAGCATTACCGCGGCGATTCACGCTCCGCCGACCCTTACGATATGGTACAAATTTCATTTTATAATCCGATACCTGAACCTGAAGTCTTATTGACAAATTGGCAAAAAATTCAAATGTGGCTTTATCGTAACTGGCAAACTTTGAGTTTAATGGGACTCGTGATTAGCGGTTTGTGCGTTTTATGGTCAGTAACGCGACCCGTTAAACCGCCGCAAATCGTTATTTATGAAGCACCCGAAGTTCCGATGGAAGTTATTGAAGCACAAGCTAAAGCAAAAGCAGAAGCCGAAGCCGCCGAAGCCGCCGCCGAAGCCGCCGCAAAAGAAGAAGATATTGATAGAACCCTAGAACCTTTCGGATCGATTCGTTCTATAAGAGATGAAATCGCAGAATTAGTTGCACAAAATCCCGAAGCCGCAGCGGCCGTTCTAAGACAATGGATCGGAAATGTCGCTCTGGTCGAAAATAAATAGATTCGTAAGATTACTCAGCACGAGCAAAAATTCATTTTTTGTTACAATAAATAAATCGAATATGAATCGAATATGAATCGAATATGAATCGGATATAAATCAAAAATCAGGAATTACTATTAGTTAAAGAAAAGGTCAAATAAAAGAAGCTGATAAGCAAGAAGTCACACATGGACGACTCTTTATTAACCTGACGAATTAAAACAATACACTTATGTTTGGTAAAAAGAATAAAAAGCAAAAGAAACCGATAGAAGTTGATTATTCTGCAATGGATATTTTACCCGATGATCTAGCGCGGCATATCGGTTCATTTGTCGGCTTGACACCGGAAGAACTCATTCGTTTATTTGAATCACTCGGACGAATAGACAGCTCGTTCAATGTACAACGTTATAAAGGTATAAAAGGAAAAAATTACTCGCGTAAAATCGGTAAAAAAATGAAAATTACCGACGCAACTGAATACGAAAAAAATAGATTAGATGAACGAATAGAAAAAGAAAAAAAAATATTGGAAATACACGGTATCGATAAATCTATTTTCGATAGAGATGAATTAAACGATGAAATTTATCCAAAAAGATTAACACCAAACGATATCGTCAGAAGTATCAATGCAGCAAAAGAACGATTAGAAGAAATCGATAAAGAAAGAGCAAAAACAAAAGTTGAATTTTCACCGCGTGATGAAGTCGTTCTTGATGCAATAACAATGGTCAAGAAATACGAAACTGTACGATTAGCACAAGCGATCGCTGAAAAACAACGAGAAAATATTATCGGAAAAACAAAAGAACAACTCAAAGAAGAGGAAGCCAAAAAAATGAGACAAATGAAAGGTGAACCTGAACCTCATATCGAAACACCCGAAGAAAAAGCTGAACGCGAAGCCCGCGAAAGAGAAGAAGAAAGATTAAAACACGATGAATTAAACGGATTTGATTCAAACTATAAAACTCTCGTTCAAGAAGCTGCCGAATTAACAGATGAAAACCCCGAAGCCGCAACTGCCGTAATAAGACAATGGATCGGAAACACCGGTACAAACGAAAATAAAAACAGTAATTAATTTCAGTGAAATATTTGTTGTTTTGAAATCACAAAATAACGAAATAACGAAATACTCGAAAATTATCTATAAAAAAACTTTCGTAATTTTCGTGTGACTTTTGTGTGATTTTTGTGTGTTTCGTGTTAAAAAAAATTAAACACAAAATATCAAAAATATCGAAATAGACTGTTACGAAAATATTATTCGGAATATTTATTTCACGAATTTCAATTGGAAAAATATAAAAATACAATGAATGGAATCAAAAAATCAGCTAAATTTTTAAGCAGTCTGGATTGGAATACAACATCCCGATTACTTGATTGCCTAGATTCAGAAACGGCAGGAATGTTACGCCAAGAAATTATGTCGATCGGCAATGTTTCGCTAGAGGAATCTGATCAACTTGCGAATGAATTTCTTAAATCCGCTGGTCATAAGCCGCAGCAAAACAAAAATAAATTTGTTACGGAAACTCTTGAAATCTCATCCGGTACTTATGGGATACATCAATCCCGTATCGCAAATAATTTTAATAAATTAACTCATACCAATAATACAAGTACGTTTAATTCTGTTCCCGATAATTCTAATTTGCGTTTTACATTTAATCCAAATATTGGACAAACAAATCAATCAAAACCGGATGTTCAATTATACGATCAAACTGACAATCAAACAGATTATCGAACTAATGATCGAACTCATGATCAAACTAAAGATCGAACTGATTATCTAACAGATTATCAAACTGATTTGTATAAAAATCGAGCCGATATTTATAGTCGGGAAAATAAGCAGAATAAATTACCGTTTGAATTTCTATTTGAAGAGCCGTCCGTTAAAATTGCTGAAGCGATTTGTTGTGAACATCCTCAAACGATAGCGGTTGTAATAGCAGCATTACCGGATTCTCTTGCGGTTGAAACTCTTTCTGTGTTTCCTCCGGTGTTGCAGCAAGAAGTCGGAAAACGTCTTGCTGAAATCAAGTTATCGGGTTTTGATCTTACGAACAATCCGATTTTATTAGAAATCGAATCTGAACTCAAACAAAGATTCAACAAACAATACGGAATTTCTTTTGACGACCTCAACAAACTTGACGACTCGACTCTGATAAATTTATTTAGAGCAGTTGATATAAAAACAGCGATGTTTGCTCTTGCCGGAGCGAACCCGAATTTTATCAAACGGATCACTCAAAAATTTACAACAACAGAAGAATCGATAATGCGAAAATTACTAAATGAAACTAAAACTATAAACGAAAAAGATGTCAATACAGCAAGAACAATTTTAATCAATAAAGCAGCACAACTACTGTAATATTTCAACAGAATTTATGTAACGAATATTTTTTTTAATATGTCAGTTGAATTTGTTTTTCAACTTTTTTGAATTATGAATTTGAAAACTAACTCTATTTTTCAACCTTATTTTTCAGAACGAAACGATTTATCAAAAAACTTATTAGCAATAAATTCCGAAACAAAACCTTATTACTTTATTTTCGATCAATTAAAAAATTCTAAACATGCCGGACAAACAAAAATCAAAAAAGATAAAATATCATCCCGTTCCTTTTAATTTTGTTGACCTAGAAGAAAAGGCGGTAGATTTCATAACAAAGGTCAAGGCGGATGCGCTTCATATTGCTACTCAAGCCCGCAATGAAGTAATGCGATTGCGTGAAACTACGTTTGCAGAAATAGAACAAACTCGTGAAACAGCACGAATCGAATCAGAAACGATACGGCGTCAACTCGATGACTTGAATCGTCAATTGCGTGAAGAAGAAATAAATTTCCAGAATCGCAAAACACAACTTGAAACGGAAACAGAAAAACTTCGCGAACAGTTACGAATAGACGAGGAAGCCGCAAGAAAAAACGGTTATGAAGAAGGATATAAATTAGGATATAGCGAAGGTAATACAAAAGGTTATTCAGACGGAGAACTACAAGCAACTGTTGATTATGCTGAACGTGTACGCAACGAAGCAAGTGTTCAACTCGGAACACAACTCGAAACATTATTACCAGCAATAAAAATGATGATAGAACGTTTAGAAACGGCACGTCAATCTTTTTTGAAACATTGGGAACAAAACACAATTCGATTTGCAACTCTGATAGCAGAGCGGGCGATTGCTCGCGAGTTACCAAACATGATAGATGTACCGTTGAATTTAATTCGTGAATCGTTGGAATTAGGAACTGGAAACATGTCAATAAAAGTGCGTTTGAATCCTGATGATTATAATTCGTTACAAGCTCAGATTGATCTATTAATCGACGAGTTAGCAGTTGCAGCTGATACAAAAATTATAGCCGATGAAAAAATTTCACGCGGCGGTTGTGTTCTGGAAACCTCGTTAGGCGTTATCGACAATCAAATCAAATCAAGATTATCAAGAATAGAACAAGAACTCTGCTTAACATAAAATATTATAAATCATATTTAACTAACCTTTATTTTTCACCTTATTTTTTTGAAATACGAAACACAAAAAAAAACGAAATATACGAAAAAAATATGAAATAAAAATTTTAGTAATATATCAGTGAAATAATAGTTTTCGTTTTTTTTGTTGTTTACGAATTTTAAATTATCAATCACATATACCTATTAAGTCCCGCAGGGACGACACTTTATTAACCGTATGCTTTAGTTTACGGTTTATCAATCACATACCTATTAAGTCCCGCAGGGACGACACTTTATTAACCGTATGCTTTAGCTTACGGTTTATCAATCACATATCTATTAAGTCCCGCAGGGACGACACTTAATTAGCTCCTTCAGTATGCTGGAGCATACAATTAATAAAGTGTCGTCCCTAGCGGGACTTCTTGATAGTTAGCTCTTTTTCGTGTATTTCGTATTTAAAAATTACAAAAAATTTGAAAAACAATTATTCCGCTGATATATTACAAAATTCAATTTCTTTTTATTGTTGATATTCAACGAAATTTCCATAACACATTCTAATTTTCAACCTAAATTTCAAACAAAACAACAACGACAAAAACATTTATCGAAATAAAATATTAAAAGAGTTTCATAAGTTATACGAAACAAAATCAGATGTCAAGCAGAACCATATTTTCGTCCGAAAATTGAAGTAGGTCTGTTTATTTATATATTTTATTTTGTATATTGAATAAGATGAAAATTGTTTGTTAAGGTTTATCGAAATCGTGTTTCGTATAAATAGACAAACAATAAAACGTGTAAATTTACAAATCCTAAAAGAAGAAAGGAAAAAATTACAATGTTTAAAACGATTGTATTAGGAACAACGTTTGTTCTTTCGTTTTCGTATTATGCTGCTGCTCAAGAAATCTTGGCGGCGGCAGATAAACCAGCTGAAAATAGACTCGAAGTCGAAACAGCTGACCTTGTCCAACCTGCCGGTAAAGGCATAACTCCGAAAAAAGAACACAAAGGAGTTGTCCCTAGAAATCTTGGCAAAATCACAAAAGAACAACGTGAGACTGTCAGAAATCTTGATAAAGAATACGCAAGACTTATTGACATTTTGCAAGTTCGCATCGATTTACTCAAGAAAGAACGCTTACAAAAAATCAAAGATTTAATTAAGCCGACTTCACAAGATCAACAACCAGTTACTCCTGAAAAACCAACAACTCAATTGCCAACGACAACTGAAAAAGAAAAATCAAAAAAACGCTAATCGTACAATTAGACATTGTCAAGTATTAGCGTCCATATTTTAGATTGATCTCACTTGAATTTCGATTTGAGCCGCCTGCTTATCTAACGGAAAACAGACTTCAAGGAATACTCCTTTACTCTACCGAAATTCATAGTGAGATTAACATACTCTCGTAAAAGAATACGGAAAAGAATTCTGCAACCTTTTAAATTTTAATTTTCATAATATATCATTTAAATCTCTCAAAGGTTTCAAGTTTATTTTTCACCAACCTTATTTTTCACCTTATTTTTTTGAACAAAACAACCTTAGTAGTCAAAGAGATCACCACACACAAACCCAGCGGTTTCAAGTTAAGTTTTTTTGTTTTTTGGCATGTTATATGCGATGTTGATTTATTTATCAGAGTCTTGGTGTTGACAAAATGTTGATATTTTGGTTGACTATTCTAGTTGTTTCGTTTTTTTCAACCCTAAACAAAAAACAGGGAGGTTTTTATGTTTCACGAATTGATTGATCGTATTGCTCGCAAGTCTCCGGTTACCGTGATGGCACGTACCTTGCTCGAAAATATTTTTTCACCCGATAAATTGAATGCCGTC
>JAITKS010000217.1 GCA_031278315.1 Planctomycetaceae bacterium
AACTACTAAATATACTTTTCACACTTTAAATTTCTGTATTCGTTTTAAACTAAAATCGCCCTGAAAGGGCGATCGGATATTTGCTCAATAATAGTGATTAGCGATTCGAACTTATAATCAGTGCTAAGCTCCGCATGCGAACTAACCACTAACCACTAACCACTATACTGCTGTCTTTTTAGGGTGATTTTATTTTATGCGCGGAGGATTTTCTATTTGTCTTTTTTTGTCGGATTATTCACAATAATCGTGTCATAATATCCTGCCGCCCTTTCAGGGCTTCGGGGAGAGGGGACTTTTACCCGCCCCGCTGGGGCGGGCGATTCAGTAAAAAATCCGGTTGCACTTTCAGAGCGATTCTAGTTTTATACGTGAACGGTCACCTTTTTCGTTACAAAAAATAAAACCGAATTTTAAAAGACAATGAGTATATTAAAAAAATTAAAACAAGAACGTTCACAAAAATAAAAAATTTCGTGAACGGTTACAGAATTTTTTGTTTGCTGTCTTTTTCGTTACAAAAATTAAAACAGAAATGTTGAGACACAATGTTTTGTGTCTCAACAGAGAGACACAAGATATTGCGTCTCAACAAATTTTTTCGTTTGTTATTTTTCGTTACAAAAAATAAATTGGAAGGCGTCTCTGCGTTATTCAATATTTCGTGAACGGAACGAAACCTTTGGCTTTTATTACATCTTGACCTTCTTCCGTTAAGAAAAAGTTACAAAATTTCATTAACGGTGATCCCATTTTCGGATAGCCGTCTGTAAATAAATAAAGCGGTCTCGATAATATATACGCGCCGCTTGCGACAGATTCCGGCGTTGGTAAAACATTTTCAAATTTTACAGCCGAAACTCCCTCTTGCAAAAAGCCTATTCCAACATATCCTATTGCTCCTTTTGTTGTACTTACTCTTGTAAACATTTGCGGGTTCGAATTTGTGTATTCTACACTTTCGCCTAATTTCGATTTTCCTACAGCTAACTCTTGAAAAACTTCATACGTTCCCGATGAAGTATCTCTGCTAATTACAATAATCGGAATGTCAGCACCGCCTAGCTCTTTCCACGACTTGATCTTGCCGGTGTAAATATCCGTAACTTGCTGCTTCGTTAAATTCCGAATTCTATTCGACGGATGCACGATAAAACAAACTCCATCCATACAAATAGTGAACGGCACAGGTTTACGTCCGGCATTTACAGCTTTTTTATATTCTTCGTCTTTCATAAATCGGCTCATCGCTGCGATTTCACATCTGCCGTCAATAAGAGCCGCCGCACCATCACCAGACCCCGTTTTTTTTACCGTAAAACGGACACCTAATTCCGATTGTTTCATCGCCTCGACAAACGCATCAACAATCGGTCCAACAGTCGTCGATCCTTCAATACGTATCTCCTGCGAAAACACAAAACTGCAACTCATTACAAGCAGCATTCCCGCAAAATATCCCGCTAAAAACTTAAACTTCTTAAACATCTTACTCTCCTTGTTATGCTGAATATATTTTGTTACTACTCTCAAATTCAGAATTACATTTAACTTGCTCATAACTTGCACACACGTTAAATTTCGGCAGCCGTAATATACTTATCCCCGCAGAAAACAAGCTTTAACATATCGTATCGTACTATGATTTTCGATAGTACAAAATGTAAAAAATCTGCTTCCAAATATTAGGTAAGTATGAAACTCATACCGAAATTTCAAGAATGAACAACTTAAATGACTCTAATTTCTAAATACGAGCTGTTACATTTCAACTCAGCTGAATTATGCTTTCAATCTACAGCATAACAACTCAAACGTTACATAACGTTTGTAAAAAAATTTTTTGTTACGTTAAATTGAAAACTAATATCTCATTTTGGGAATTTCTAAAAAACTCATGTAAGAATTTATTTTTAGAAATTCCATTTTGTTTGAATCGTGATTTTGTCTAAACTATGATAAAGTCTCAAGGTTTGTTTTAAAATTCTTAACACCAAAAAAATTTGAAAAACATATTCCGCTGATATATTATCAAAATGAAAATTCAATTAAATTCTCAATTAAATTCTCAATTAAATTTTCATTTAAATAGAATGCCGCACGATTTCGCCTGTTATCATAAATACTGTGTCTTCAGCGATATTTGTACATAGGTCGCCGATACGTTCTAACGCTCGGCCGATCGACGTTAAAGCATAAACGGCATTTACGTGATTATAAAATTGATCCGCATCCGTAAAAATTGATTCCAAATAATTACGATACGCTTTGTCAACAACTAAACGATCATTTTTTATAATCGAAATAGCTAATTGCTCATCGCCATTTGCCGAAATTAAACGCGTTGTTTGATGAAACGCATCAACGACTAAATCAGCTAAAGTGCGAAATAAAGGAAATCTATTAACCGAAATATTCTCTTCAACTAATATCCGCATCATTTTTGCAGATGAGACACAATTATCAGCAATTCGTTCTAGGTCATTATTTACTTTGATTGCAAAACATATTTTTCGTAAATCTATCGCCGCCGGTTGATACAACGCAAGTAACCGAATACATTCACGTTCTATTTCTACTTCGCAACGATCGATTTCTTCGTCGGCAGAAATTATCATTTCTGTTTCCGATAAATTATCTCTGTAAATTGCAAATAAAAGATCAGATAAATGCTGCTCGACCGCAATTGCAGCTCGATCCAATTTCAAAAATAAACGTTCAATTCGCTTAGGTAATTCCGACATTTTAATTAAATAGGGTTATAAGTTAGTAATATACATTTCATAATCGTAAAATGAATTTCAATGACATAATTTCAATAACATAATTTCGATGACATAAAAAATTTTTCAACTATAGATTAGTTTAAAAATATTCCGATGATATACTATTCATACTTGAAAATTCGGTATTTGTTTTAAACAAAACCAGCCCTGAAAGGGCGATCGGATTATAACCCGCCCCATCGGGGCGGGTAAAATCCCCCAAAAACCTAAGCCCT
>JAITKS010000218.1 GCA_031278315.1 Planctomycetaceae bacterium
AAATCTAAAATTACAAAATCTGATTTCTCTGTGTTCTCTGTGTCCTCTGTGGTTAATAAAAAAAATATTCCACTGATATATTACTAAAAAACGAATTTTAAAGTGTAATTGGTATATTATATCAGTAGAATTTTTGTTTTTTAAATTTTTATAATTTTTAAACACGAAATACACGAACAAGAGCTAACTATCAAGAAGTCCCGCTAGGGACGACACTTTATTAATTGTGATCCAGCATACGGAAGTAGCTAATAAAGTGTCGTCCCTGCGGGACTTAACAGATATGTGATTTATAATTTAAAATTCGTAAACAACCCAAAAAACGAAAACAATTATTCCACTGATATATTACTAATTTTTAATCTTATTAATCTTGTAATTTTGCGCATAGAAATTCTCTGTTTAGACGTGCGATGTGCGCGATTGAAATTCCCTTCGGACACTCGGCTTGACACGATTGAGTGTTTGTACAACTCCCAAATCCTAGTTCGTCCATTTTTGCAATCATTGCCTTCGCCCGCTTGGCTGCTTCGATTTTGCCCTGCGGTAATTTCGCTAAAGCCGATACCCTCGCCGCTACAAATAACATCGCTGAACCATTTTTACACGTTGCTACACACGCACCACAACCAATACACGCCGAAGCATCCATCGATTCATCAGCATCACCCTTTGTAATCGGAATTGCATTGCCGTCCGGCACCCCGCCCGTGTTTACATTAATAAATCCGCCCGCTTGCAAAATCTGATCAAAAGCATTCCGATTGACAACCAAATCCTTAATTACCGGAAACGCCGCAGATCGCCAAGGCTCAACCGTTATCGTATCGCCATCCTTGAACTTTCGCGCATGTAATTGACAAGTCGTTATATCCTCATCCGGTCCATGCGCTCTGCCGTTAATATACAAAGAACACATACCGCAAATGCCCTCACGGCAATCATGATCAAACGCTATCGGCTCTTTTCCTTCCGTTATAAGTTTATTATTCAAAATATCTAACATCTCAAGAAACGAAGTATCCGATGAGATATTATCAATATAATAAGTTTCAAATCGACCCCTTGATTTTGCGTTTTTTTGACGCCATATTTTCAGTGTAAATTTCATTTTTCGTTACAATAAATAAATCAAAATGTAAAGACACAAAACATTGAGTCTCCACAAGATTTTTCGGTTGTTATCTTTTTCGTTACAATAAATAAATCGAAATGTAAAGACACAAAGCATGAGTCTCCACAGGATTTTTCGGTTGTTATCTTTTTAACTTGATCTCAGTTGAAATTTCGGTTCGAGTTGTCTGCTTATCTGTAATTAAAAGCCGATAACCGAAATTTAATGTGTGAATTAAAGTGTGAATTAAAGTGTGAATTAAAGTGTGAGTTAAAGTGTGAATAGTTTAAAAACATTCTATACATTTCATTGAGCAAATCTAAAAAATTAATCTTAATTAATCTTTATAATTTCTTGTTGACAGTTTGACAGTTTCATAAATCAGTTGTTCTTTGTGTAATGTAGGCATTTTGTTTTCTCCTTGATATTCCCATGCGGCGGCATACATATAATTTTCGTCGTCACGTTTTGTTTCGCCGTCATCTGTTTGCATTTCTTCGCGGAAGTGTCCTCCGCAAGATTCTTTTCGATTTAATGCGTCGAGAGTTATGAGTTTTCCTATTTCGATGAAATCAGCTAATCTTATTGCTTTTTCTAACTCTTGATTAAATTCAGCATTTGTACCTGGTACTAATACATCTGTCCAAAATTCGTTACGTACTTCTTCGATCAATTCGAGAGCTTTATTCAATCCTTTTTCGTTTCTTGCCATTCCTACATATTCCCACAAAATTCGTCCTAATTTTTTGTGGATATTATCAACAGTTTGTTTGCCCTTGATATTAAGTATTTTGTTTATTTTTTCTTTAATTTGATTTTCGGTATCATTGAATGCTTGATGTTTTATATCTGTTTTTGGAGTTTGTATTTCGTTTGCCAAGTAATCACCTATTGTGTACGGCAGGACGAAATATCCGTCTGCTAGTCCTTGCATTAATGCTGAAGCGCCTAATCGGTTTCCGCCGTGATCACTGAAATTAGCTTCACCGATTGCATACAAACCTGAAATAGTTGTCATCAAGTTGTAATCTACCCATATACCTCCCATTGTGTAGTGTATTGCAGGATATATTTGCATCGGTTCTTTGTACGGATTTACATCTGTGATTTTTTCATACATTTGAAAAAGATTACCATACCGCTCTGCAATAACTTCTTGACCAAGCCGTTCTATTGCAGTTGAGAAATCTAGGAATACAGCAAGTCCTGTTTCGTTTACGCCGAATCCTGCGTCGCATCGTTCTTTTGCAGCGCGTGAAGCTACATCCCGCGGCACAAGATTTCCAAACGCCGGATAACGGCGTTCCAAATAATAATCTCGATCCGATTCTGGAATTTGCGACGGTTTAATTTGTTTCTTTCTTAACTTTTCTACATCTTCGATATTCTTTGGAGTCCATATTCTGCCGTCATTCCGAAGCGACTCCGACATAAGCGTGAGTTTAGACTGCTGCTCGCCATGAACCGGAATACAAGTCGGATGTATCTGCGTGAAACACGGATTAGCAAAAAATGCACCGCGTTTATAACATTGTATCATTGCCGAGCCGTTACTATTCATTGCATTTGTTGAGAGGAAAAACGCATTGCCGTATCCTCCGCTTGCAATAACGACCGCATGCGCTCCATGACGTTCAATTTCGCCTGTTTCTAAATTGCGGACGATAATACCTTTCGCCTTACCGTCAATCACGACCAAATCCAACATTTCACGCCGATTATACGATTTAACATTTCCCTCCGCGATTTGACGATTAAGAGCAGAATAAGCACCAATCAATAATTGTTGTCCAGTTTGACCGCGTGCGTAAAAAGTTCGTGAAACTTGTGCACCGCCGAAAGAACGATTCGCCAACATTCCGCCGTACTCGCGGGCAAAAGGAACGCCCTGAGCTACACATTGATCTATTATCAACGGACTAACTTCCGCCAATCGATAAACGTTTGATTCACGCGAACGATAATCTCCGCCCTTGATCGTATCGTAAAATAAACGATAAACAGAATCGTTATCGTTTTGATAATTTTTCGCCGCATTGATTCCGCCTTGTGCCGCTATCGAATGAGCGCGGCGGGGACTGTCAGATATACAGAATACTTTCACGTTATAACCTAACTCGCCAAGTGAAGCCGACGCCGATGCACCGCCTAAACCTGTGCCTATCACTATTATTTCCAGCTTACGTTTGTTCGCCGGACTGACTACCTTGATAGTAGATTTATGACGCGTCCACTTTTCGGACAATATTCCGTCAGGAGTTTTCGATTGCAATTTAGTTTCAGACATTTTTAAACTGTTCGCACTTTAAATTTCGGATAACACCGCCGGCTTACATTCAATATGAAAGCTCTTAATAAATAGCTTTGAATACACAAAATTTCATAGTACGAGTTGTATAATTACTTTATAATATTCTTTTTGTTAATTCATAAATATTGCAGCAGAATATTATAAATTTTAAGTTGAATTTTAAATTTTAAATTTTAAAGCTGAATTTTGAATTTAAATTTTAAATTTGAATTTTAAATTTGAATGTTGAATTAAATTTCAAAGTTGAATTGAATTTTAAATTTTAAATTTTGAATTTTGAATTTTACCAAATCTCGGAAAGCAGTTTTTTAATGAATAATTTTTTGCGGCAGCGAAATTTCATAGTACGATATTTATATTCACAAAAAACAACTGAAATATTACGGTAAATGATTGTGCAACTATTTGTGATTTGTTTCGTTTGAACATTCGTTTGAACATTCAATTGAGGAGTAAATACCGCAGGGATGATTGTTTTTAATGTTTTGCGAATTGAAAAAGAAATAAACCGGTATCAAAATAAAAGCTGCTGTTATAACAATTGCGTATATTTTTGCGAGTAATTGCAGACGCGGAATCCATTTTGAATTACTTACTCCGATAGATTGGAAAGCACTCCAAAAACCGTGCGAAATATGAAAGTATAAAGCGAATATCCAAACGATATACAAGACACAATAATACCATTGGCTAAATAATGCAGCTAAGAGTTCGTAAGCGTTTTGAGTTTCATTTCCGAGCAAACTTTGTAATTGCATTTTCGACCAGAAATGAACGAAATGCAAACCAAGAAAACCTAGTACAATCGCCCCTAAAACAAACATGTTTTTTGAAGCCCATGATGAAGCTGCCGATTTATTGCTAACTAAATATTTCACGGGGCGTGCTGTTTGATTCTTTAACGTAACGATAATTGAACAAATTATATGAATAATAAAACCCGACGCTAAAACAGGCACCATTATTTGTACGAATATATTTGTATTCATAAATTCGCATGCTTGTTCGTAAAGTTCGCGCGAGTATAACGCTGTCAAATTTATCGACACGTGTACTACAAGAAAAATCACTAAAAATAAACCGCTCAGGCTCATTATAAGTTTTTTACCGATTGATGAACAAATAAAGTCTATCATAATTTATTTAAGGGGAATTTTTATACAACCTGTAATTGAATTTCGGCGAATCATACGATATGTTTACGCTTTGAAAATTCCGAATTTCATAATAAAGTGTGTATAAATTTAATATCTTATTTTATCTAATATTCTTAACGATGCGTTTTCCAGCAGGGTTATTAATTGACAAATCAATTGACAACACAAATGACAACACAAATGTCGAAATTATTCTACCTAATTTTTTTAACAAATCAACTTCTGTAGTTAATTGCCGACACATACGCCGGTCTTGTATCTCATTAAAACCGGAAATTATCAAGCGGATTTATTTCTTGCAAAGGAACGTATAATGACCAAATTTTAACAAAAAAATTAATAAAATAATTAACAAGTTAATGAGGTTATTTGTTAATTAGGCAGACAGATTTTCCTAGAATAAAAAAGCTCTTTAATGTTGTAACATTGAAATTATTTTTTGGGAGTAAGATTCTTTTGCTTGCAATTTTCTATGTTATACGCATCGTAATTATGAATTTCGGTGATATAAAACTATTCGTTAAAAAGTCTGATTTCTGATATGTAATCAGGCAACTCGATCCGAAAATCAAATAAGAGCAATTTAAAATAATAAGGTTGGTGTGCCGCCGAATCTACTGATGATCACCCCGCAAGGAATCACCTAAGTTTGACTTCACCACAATGTCTTTATCGGAGATTAAAAAATAGTTCTTTATAATTTATCGTAACTATTCGATAGAATCTTTGTGACAATTCGGTAAACAATTGGTGACAATTCGGTAAACAATTGGTAATATATCAGCAGAATTTTTTTATTCACCCCAGAGAACACAAAGTATATATAGTATATATAGTGAAAAAATTTTCTTCGTTGAGATGTATAACAATTTAGACATCGTAATATATCAGTGGAATAACTCAAAGGTTTCAAGTTCATTTTTCGCTAACGTAATTTTTTATCTTATTTTTAAAATTCATAATTCAAAAAAATTTTGAAAAAAAATTCTGCCGATGCATTGCATTATTATATTACTAATTACTAAATTTTTATGTGAGTTTTTTTGAAATTTATTAGTAAACATTCACGATCAATAATTCGCTTGACAGAGGAGTAGTCCCCGTTGACAGTATTTAAATATAAGTTATGATTCTGCACTCAATTTTTTAACATAATACCTCTTGAGAAAAATGAATGCTTAAAGAATACCGTTTCAATATAGTAAGATTAACTTTTAACAATATGCGTCTAAACTAATTAAACGTAATAAGATTTTAGTTTTTTGAAACAATTCAGAATAAACCAGACATAAAATTTATGCCTACAATCAATCAGTTAGTTCGTAAAAATCGTCGGCAGCAGACTTATAAAAGTAAATCTGTTGTTTTAGACAAGTGTTCGCAAAAACGCGGTGTCTGTCTTCTTGTACGGACAATGCCTCCCAAAAAGCCGAATTCCGCTTTGCGTAAAATTACAAGAGTGCGGCTTTCAAACGGTAAAGAAGTTACTGTATATATACCGGGAGAAAATCATTCGCTACAAGAACATTCGATAGTTCTAATTCGCGGCGGCCGAGTTCGAGACCTGCCGGGCGTACGATACCAAGTAATTCGAGGAACTCTCGACGCCACCGGAGTTGACGGACGTAAACAAGCAAGAAGCAGATACGGCGCAAAAAAGAATCAAAAAGCAGCAACAAAAGGCTCTACAAAAAAGAAATAATATAAGCAACAATCAGTAACAATAAGTAACAATCAGGTATCTCAAAAAGTCAATAAGTCAATTTTATTTTTTTATTAAAGAGACGCAGAGAATTTTTTAATCGAGTTAATTGGGAGTTTAATCGTGTTATTATATTTCCAATCAAAAAGAAAAAAATTAAATCATCTTTCTATCCGTGAATTTCGTGAATACTGTGTTTCCGGTGATTAAAAAATTATTATTAATTTTATCATAGATACCTGATCGTAAATTATACGTATCGTACTATGAATTTCAGCAATTAAAAAAGTTTGAGTCTTACTTTCCAATCAGATAAGTAAACGGCTCGAATCGAAATTCAAGTGAGAATAGTTTAAGATAACTCTCAACAATAATTTTGTCGATTTAATAGAAAAAGGAAAAAAATAATGGGACGAATAACCGCAAGTAAAAAACAATTAGTACCTGATCCGGTTTATAACTCAATCCTAGCGAGTAAGTTTATAAATTGCCTAATGTGGGACGGCAAAAAGAATGCAGCAGAAAGCGTATTCTACGGCGCACTCGAAATAATAAAAAATAAACTTCAAGATAAAGTTCCTATTGAAGTTTTTCACACTGCTGTCGAAAACGTTAAACCGAATATTGAAGTACGGTCAAAGCGTGTCGGCGGTGCTTCTTATCAAGTTCCGATGCAGGTTCAGAAAAATCGTCAGCAATCTCTTGCGATCCGGTGGATTCTTAATGCTGTTAGAGATAAAAAGGGACTACCCGCACATGAAAAACTCGCAAACGAGTTGATCAATGCTTTTAATAAAGAAGGTACTGCAATTGTAAAAAGAGAAAACGTCCATAAAATGGCTGACGCAAATAAAGCATTCGCACATTTCGCATGGTAAAAGTTAGTGGTTAGTGGTTAGTGGTTAGTCCGCATGCGGAAATTAGTACGGATCATAAATTCAAATCATTAAATTCCTAACTTTTAATCTTTGATCTCAAATCACTAACTACAACCTAAAAACTTAAAAATTTTTTTCGATCTAAAATCTGTAATCATTCAATTTCCGTATATGAACTAACTACTAACCGTTATACATTAACTGTTAAGATGGTGTCTAGAAAATATCGTCGTCTTTGGGCTTTAATAAAAAAGGAGACGTTGCAAGTTCGGCGTGATCCGAGTTGTATATTGACTGCTTTTGTTTTGCCGATGATATTACTTTTTATTTTCGGATTTGGTTTATCGTTGGATGCGAAATATGTCAAGTTAGGTTTTGTTTCTGAAGAGTATTCGCCGGTCGTTGGTTCTCTCCGGCGGTCATTTCAAGTAACTGAATTTATTGAGCTGATATATTATGCAAGCCGTAAAGAGGCGGAAGAAGCTCTGATTAACGGACGTATTCGCGGAATTGTAATTTTGCAAAATGGTTTTACAAAAAGATTGCATACAAGCGAGTTCGACACAATTCAACTTATTACAGACGGTGTTGAAACTAATACAGCGTCGATTCTTACAAATTATGTAGTTGGAATAATTACGCGATGGATGATGCAACAAAATCAGGATTACGGAATGGTATCATCAACGATTCCGATTGAGATAAAAACGCGTGTTTTATTTAATACGGAGTTGAAATCGCGTAATGCGTTAATTCCCGGTTCTGTAGTTATGATCATGTCGATTATTGGAACGTTATTGACATCGTTGGTGGTAGCGCGGGAGTGGGAGCGGGGAACGATGGAGGCGATGCTGGCGGCTCCGATTGGTTCTAGTGATATGATTTTCGGCAAATTGATTCCGTATTATTTTCTGGGAATTTTGTCAACGGGCATTAGTATTTTGGTGTCGGTTTTTTTATTTCAGGTTCCGTTTCGGGGAACGGTTGGGGCGTTATTTTTAATATCAACTGCATTTTTATTAGCGTCGCTTGCGATGGGCTTTTTGATTTCGACAGTAACGAGGAATCAATTTTTAGCGTCGATGGGGGCGTTTATGTTTGCTTTTCTTCCTAATGTGATGTTGTCAGGTGCAATTTTTGAAATAGATGCTATGCCGTTTTGGATTCGGGTACTGACATATATTTTTCCTTCGCGATATTATGTAACAAGTTTAAGAACGATATTTATGACCGGTGATATTTGGGAGCTTTTTATTCCGAATCTTGTGATAATGTCATTTATTGCCGCGATTTTATTTATTGTTGTACTTATACTAACTCCCAAACGATTAAGATAGATTGTTATGAATGTAATGTATTTAATTTATGATTTGCAGCACGAAGAACAAATTAGAATTGAAAAAATCGGCAATATTCCACTGATATATTACGAAAAATCTAAAAATCTAAAATCTAAAAATTAAAATCTAAAAATTACAAAATCTTCTTTCTCTGTGTTCTCTGTGTTCTCTGTGGTTAATAAAAAAAATATTCCGCTGATATATTACAAAAAAAATAAAAACGAATTGTAAAATGTAATTGGTATATTGTTATTTTTTTTTCAATTGTTTGTTCATCCATTTGATGTAATCTTTATTAGCGTCGATTATTGGCAGAGCGATAATTTGAGGACAAACGTATGGATGTATTTTTCTTATTTGGTCGGCTAATTCTTCAAAAAGAATATTGCGTGTTTTTGCTATTAACAAAATTTCTTCACTATTTTCGATTTCATTATTCCAGATATACCAACTGCGGATTTTA
Organism: Planctomycetaceae bacterium; assembly: GCA_031278315.1. Lineage (GTDB taxonomy): Bacteria > Planctomycetota > Planctomycetia > Pirellulales > Thermoguttaceae > WRKP01. The sequence continues at coordinate 8,966 of JAITKS010000218.1, forward strand.
CCGACAATTTGAGCACACGCAACAAGATTTTTTTCAACAAGAGTCTTTGCCGCCCGTTTTGCTGTGTCCATCGTAGGGAACGTAATTTGAACTTGAATAAATTCCATTTTTGTACTAAGCGTTGATCCGTAAGCTAAAGCATACGGTTAATAAAGTTTTTTGGTGAATAGTCTCTAGCGGGACTTCTTGATAGTTAGTTCTTGTTTGTGTATTTCGTGTTTAAAAATTACAAAAAATTTGAAAAACAATTATTCCGCTGATATACTATTCATACTTGAAAATTCGGTATTTGTTTTAAACAAAACCAGCCCTGAAAGGGCGATCGGATTATAACCCGCCCCAGCGGGGCGGGTAAAATCACCCCAAAACCTAAGCCCT
>JAITKS010000220.1 GCA_031278315.1 Planctomycetaceae bacterium
GTTGTGTTGCTTGCGGTACATGTGAAGCCGAATGTCGTAATGGAGCAATAAGTTTCAAATCGAAAACGAGAATTAAAATTGATGAAACTAATTGTACACATTGTTTAAAATGTCATTTACCGGAGTATGGTTGTCTCCGGTTTTACTCAAAAAGAATTACAAGGGGAAGTTCTATGAATATTTCAGGTGTTGGTAAATATCAAAATTTTGGTTTACAGCCTAGCTGGATTAGTATCTTATCAAACAAACGCGAAAATTTCCGTTTAGAATCGCCGCTTGGTCCGAATCAAATACAATCGGCGATTAGTTGGTTTATTGAAGCAGGTCTGATTGTTGATGGAAAATCGCTGCGGCCTACTCGGCTTCTTGCTGTCGCGGAAAATTTGGGATTTGAATCAATCATGTTATGGCAACTGATATGGATAAGACTTGCCAATAATTCACCCATCGTTAAATGGTATATTTGCCAATTTCCTCTCAATGTTCCGACAAAAACAGAGACATTAGAAAGTATTTTATCTCAAAGAGTAATATCGCCTGCTACGTGCCTAGCAGCTTCAAAATCGTTTCGTAATTTACTTAAAAATTCACCTCTTGGCGCAAGTGATTCACCTCTTGTGTGTTTAGAGATGAAAGGTAAAACGGTAAAATCTCTAACGCGTTTATCGGTTGTGCCGCCTAATTTAGTTGTTCTTTATGGTTTATATTTAATGGGTCAATTGACTAAACGTAATGCTTTCACAGTACGCGAAATGATGAGTGCAGATTTCGAGATGCCTTGTGTTTCGCCGCTTTATACGTTTGGTATTGAACCATCTGAATTTCAACGAATTTGTAACGGTTTATCGAGTAAATATCCAGACTTCTTATCAGTGTCGTTTACGCTAGGTTTGGACGAAATACGATTAAACGTCCAAAAAACAATTGATGAAGTATTGGACTTGGTGTTGACTTTTTAATTAATGATCAAAAGCGTAAAAATTTCCACTGATGTTTTACGCAAACCAGCCCTGAAAGGGCGATCGGATATTGAATCAATATCAACGCACAATGAAAAGTAACAATAATTATGATTTGTTGTTAATAAGGTAATAAGGTCGAAAATAAGGTTTATTAAAAATGAACTTGAAACCTTTGAAAAATTTTCACACATATATTACGAAAAAATAAATTATTACATTGATATATTACCAACTGATATATTACCAACTAAATAGTTACCATATCTTGCCCCTAAATAGACCGGCAAAAATATATTCCGCTACGAAAATTATCACCAATATCAAAAGAATTATCGAATACAATTCTATTCCAATTCTATGTCTTGCCATTTTTTTATTAATCTCTTCAGGCGTTCTAACAAGATGATAATTGTTTTCACCAAAAAAACTGTCAAGATTCGTTTTGTCAATTTTACGTATAAGAGTTTCCTCCGCAACATAATTTACACTAAATCCGGTATTCAACGATCCCATCGCCCCCCCTGAACGAATCGTAAAATTTCCCGCTTCAACCGGTGCCGGTACACTTATTTCTCTCTGCACAATATTCGGCGTCAAACGAATCGATTTGCCGTCCGGCATCCCTAATAAAGCAGTCTCCGGTATCTTTTCAATTTCAGGACGAATAATTATAGACTCGCCAATATTAAAAATAAATCTTTGCTCTGCCGCCCCCGTCAAATATTTCGCTATCCCCTCCATCAATAATACAAACATCCACGATGCGTCATTATTCGGTAAAACATTCCACTTATTCGTTACATTATTTACCTCCGACACCGGCGTTGTAATCGTTGCCGTTCTGCCCCGTCCAAACGATTGCGTTAAAACCGCAGGACGCCCGTCCGTAAACGGTATAGCTATATCCGCCCGCGGCGATATATCCTCTAACTCCCAATACCTAAATATCATCTGCGAATCCCAAGGAAATCTGTCAATATCACCATACTGCTTGAACGGCGTTAAAATCGGCGTCGATTTGTTTGACGGTATAAGCCACAACCCGTCATCCGGACTCCTCGCATGACGTACTAATTTCACTCCAATAATTTCATAAGCAGTCTGATCATTAAATACCGCCGGAGACCCCGCATTCACACCCAAGAACACACCAACACCTCCGCCAACCGAAACAAAATCTGCCAGCTTTTTCCAAATGACCGCATTCAACGGTGCCGGATCAAGTAACATCAACGCCTTAAATTGATTCAACTCACTCGCAGTTTGCCCCGCTAACGCTTCAAACGAAATCGTCTCAACATCAAACGGAACCGTAACAAGCGCCTGCCTCACAAACAACGACGAATCCATTATCGGAACATTCGATACAACCATTATCTTCGAAGGCGGCAACGCTTGTATCGTGAAAAATTTCTTGTCGTCAAACTCTAACGAGTCCGGAATCGTAAACTGAATTCTGCCCTGATGAATACCAACATCAAAACCCGTTACCGAAAAAGAAACAGTACGGCTAGATTCACCCGCTGGAAATATAATCGTTTTTGTGTCCCGTATAATTTCGGTTCCGCTGCCGCCGGAATCGTCTTGCAGAATCAAATCAATAGTACGAGTTGTCTCGTTGCCGGTATTGGAAACTTCAACTTCAATCTCAACCGCCGCATTCGGAGACGTAACCTGCGGAGACACCCTCATATTCACAATCGCAGTATCAGACGGCGATAAAACTCCAACATCTATAACAAAAATTTCAAGCTGCTTATCACTACCAAAAAAAGATTGACCCCTTGTTTCCGCCGATAAACCATTATTATTTTCAACAGAATTTGATTCAGATTTTAATTCAGATTTTGATTCAGAATTTGATTCGTTGTTAATCTTGTTTTGATTTTTTTTTCCTCGCAGCCCCGCAACAAGTTTATTCAACGTTTCCGCTAATTTATCAGACCAACCTGCTTCAGATAAATCTGTTACGATATACAATTCACGCTGTTCGTTTTTACTTCCTGCAAGCAAATTTATCGCATCGGCTGTAACGTCAGTAACGGTGCGTCCCGACGGTATAGTTTTAATTCTCTCGATTTTATTTTTTGCGGCGAGCATGTCTATTTGAAAAACCGCAGCTTCACGATTAGTCGATAAAATTGCAATTTCACTTTTTGCCGGCACACGTTTTAATATCCATTGAGCAAATTGCTTGGCGACGTCAATTCGTGATTGATTCTCTGCGATATAATCCATCCTCAAAGAAGAATCAACAACAATCGCCGCAGCTACTGGAGCCTCCTGCGTACTAATTCCAACGAAACTATTATCGTTACGAAAATCAATTGCATCGCCCGACAAATTAACTGACTTTGAACCAGAAAAAATTGTAGGTAACTTTGTCAGCCAATCAATATATTTCAACGAAGGTCTCGATAACGCTAATGCAAATAACACTATCACCAAAATACGAAGCAACAACAAAACAATATGCTTTATCCTAAAACTACGGCGATTAACTTCCAAATTCTTCCTAACAAAAACAAGAGCCGGAAACACAATCCGTTTCGGTTTACCCCGCATCAAAAGATGCAACACGACCGGAATAACTGCTAAAATAACTCCGCCCAGTAAAAGCGAAAACGTAATAAATGACATAAAACTATGTATTATTTATTTGCGATAGTTTGTTGTTCCACCAGTATATTCCAATAATAGTTTTGGCGTCACAGATTTCACCGTTGCTAATCATTTTCATTGCTTCTTCAAGTGATACAATTAACGTTTCAATTTTTTCTCCGTCTTCCATTGCGGTAGGTCCAGCAATTAGACCGTTTGCTAAAAATAAATGCATCTCTTCCTTTATAAATCCGGGCGAAGAAAAAAATGACATTACATGAGACATCGATTCAGCTGCATAACCCGTTTCTTCTACTAACTCACGTCTTGCAGTAACTATCGGTTCTTCCTTAAATTCCATAGTCCCCGCAGGTAACTCAATCAACTCGTTTTCAACCGAAACACGATGCTGACGAATAAGAACAACTCGATTGTCATTCAAGATCGGCAAGATAACAACAGCCCCCGGATGTATCACTATATGACGTTCAAGCTTATTACCACTACGCCCAGTAATAAACCGCTTGACAACCTTAAATACACGACTCGTAAAAAGAATATCACTCATTCTAGTAAATATGAAAAATAAGAACGTAAAGGATTAAAACTCAACTTTGTGAAATTAAATGAAATTCTAAAAAGCTCACATAAAAATTAACGCTAGAAGGAACACGATCACCTCGACCGCTATTAGACGTTTTTTGTACAAAAACAGTACAGACAAGACGTCTGCATTCCTCCTAACCTCCTAAAATTAGTTTTTTAGACTTTGTCATAAGTTTATTTACTTAAATAAATCTGCCTCGATATGAAAAGGTAATTCGCCGTAACGATAATTTTCATTTAAATATAATTCACCGCCGACATATACGGCATTCATGCGGAACGCTGCCCGTAATTTTCCTCTGCAATGTATAGTAACCATATCAAACGGATTTTTTTCAGGCGCACAAAATTTACAATGAGCCTTTGAACGCACCATCATGAAATCTTGTATCCCTGCCATCTGATTACCCGGCATCATATATCCGCGAATATAAACTTTCTGATGTTTCTCCGCTAACTCTAAAATATACGGGTTAATATGTAACTTGTTACTTTTGTATTTTTCTTCGTCTGGACGAAATTCTAAAAAGTCTATCACACTATAACCAGTAGGCACAGAATAATAATATTGCCAAATTCCCCAAACACCCGCAAGTATTCCAAACACAATCGAAAAAATTATACCGGTCACCGCCAACACCCGACCCGTATAATCAAACGGAGAAGAGAGAATTCGAATAAGCCCCCAAACTCCGCACAACATGCCGACTAACGGACAAAGCATAAACCACATACTCAAAAGCATTAACGGCGTCAACAACGATAAGCCAAACCCAATCACAGCTAACACACTTACCGCACGATAACCTACACGCACTCCCGATTCGCCTAAATCTTCATCCGTTACTTTGCTTAATACTTGATCAAATTCATTTGTCATTTTTCTTTTTATTTTTTACTAAACTGTAATAGAACTTTGTAAATATTTCAAACAAGATTTTAATTCGTAATTAAAAATTTGTGTCTCAAAAGACATTGAAATATTACGAAAATATCGAAATATTAAATAAACGTTACAAAAAATATTCTCTCACTAAATTCTGTGATTAATATTCATATCGTACTATAAATTCGGCGGCATAAAAACAAAGATGTAATAGATATAATAAGCACAATAAACTGTTAATTGAATAACAATCATATCGCCGAAATTTATAGCACAATTTGATTTTTTATAACTTAATTACGGAGCAAGCGAAGTTGCGACGTCTTGTTTGTACGCAACCGCCGCCGGCAGAAATCCAACTATCGATGCAAGCAACACAAGACCCGGTATCAAAAAACACTCGTTCAACTTGAAATCCCATGCGTGAACGATAATACCAGTATATTGCGAAATCCACGGACTAATACTTCCAACAAGCGTATGTCCCAAAATCAATCCTAAAATACCGCCGCCTATCGAAAGCAAAATTGATTCTAACAAAATAATCGCCATGACAGTAAACCGTCTTGCGCCCAAAGCTCTCATAATTGCAATTTCTTGTTTACGCTCGCTCATCGAATTGTAAATACTCACCATCATTCCAATTCCCGCAACAATAACAACTAACACCGCCAGAAAAAGTAATACCATCTGAACATTGCCTACCACATTTTCAAGAAGCGTTGCAATCTCGTTTACAGGCGATACAGCTTGAATATCAGGCGTTTCGTCTAAAATTGCAGGTAACTCGGTAGCACTAATACTCATGTAAGCCCGCTCCTCCATTGCAGCCGACGGATTAAAATTAGGTGAATTCGGATCAACCGTAATATTTTCAGGCTTAATTGTATTTCTTGCAATAAATAATAAAAAAGCTGAATAACTTTTACTGTGTGTGTGCTCTCCATTTTTATCATCCTCGATATGATGCATATCATAAAATCCGTCAATATTTACGAATATCACGTTATCATTTGGCGTTCCCGTCGGCTCCATTATTCCGACAACAGTAAATAATTCGTGATCATGGTCGTCCTCGTCAACCGTATCACCGACATTAGCCACATTTTCCGGTCTAAATTGCTCACCTATTTTCAAACCAGTTTTCTTACGTGCTTGCGAACCAACAACAGCAGAATAAAGATCAGAACTCTTAAAAAATTTACCATCTGCACATTTATAATGCTGGTCTCCCCGAAAACGTAACTTCTCGAAAAATACCGGCGACGTTCCAACTAAAGTTGCACCTCTAAAATGATGCCCAATCGTGAGCGGTATTACTTCGTCAACTAAATGACGATACTCACCCCGCTGAAATTTTTGTAAATAAACGTCACTAACACCGCCAACAGGCGGACGTAAATAAAACACCGTACTAAGTACAACATCAATCGGACTCCCCTTGCCCGCAATGATGTAATCATAACCTTGCGCACTGCGCTTAAAAGAATTGTCAAGAACGCCATGAATAACAAGAACAGTTGCTATCAAAGCAACCCCCAACGACATCGAAAATGCCGTCAACACAGACGACAAATACCGAAATTGAATACTACGAAACGCTATCTTCCAAAGCGGCATAATTTTCTCCTTTCTTTTGACGAAATGTTTTTGTTGAATAATTTGTAATAATGGCTAGTGTATAGAAGTTAATGATTAGTTCTTATACAAAACTTTCACTAACCACTAACTACTAACAACTAACCACTATTACAAATCTTATCATTTTTTGTACGGAGGTACTTTAAAGTCATACACTCCGCCCGGAACAGTTGCTTTTAACGGCGTTTGATCTTTGTTCGTATAACCTTGATCAATAATATGCGTCGTTTCTGTTTTTGTACCGTCATCCGATATGATCGAAGTAGATGTACTCGCTATAAAAACCTTAAAATTGCCCTTTCGACAACCAGGTTTACTTCCCTTACCAACAGTATATTCGGTAAGAGAATAAGTTCCATCTTTTTCAATTTTACCTTTGGCAAAATACTCATCTGCGTTTTCTAACGCAAAAATTATTTCACCTGAAGTTATCGCCGTCCCATCTTCAAATGTTACCTTACCTGAAACAGGTACATTGGATTGCTCGCAACCAAGCAAACAAACCAAACAAAAAACACTCAACAGTAAGAAACATCGAAAATTTTTATTTTTCATTTTCATTAAAATTTTAAAGTTAATTGTTGTTACGAAATTTCTCTCTACTTTAATTTCAAGAGAAAATAATAAAATTAATGTAATATATCAGCGGAATGTTTTTAAACTGCTCCTACTTTTCCTACTTTAATTTCCGATTTGATTCGCCCGCTTACCTATCGGAAAACAGACTTTTATGTCACCGAAATTCATAGTACGATTCGTATAAATTGCTCCTAATTATTTTTCGGTTCTAGCCGCCCTTTTAAGACAAACAAATTTAACCTCTAAATAATTATTCCGCTGAAATATTACAAAAAAACAAGTTTTGGAAAATTACATTCTGACAAAAAAATCAGTTACTACGGCAACTGACTCGCTTCGCCTGAATCAATTGTTCCCGCGACAAGCCATATTGCAATAGCTACCGAAAAACTTACAAATTTTACAGAACCATCTCCAAGTGCAGCATTAACACCGCTAGTGTGAAGCGAATTCGCTCCCCATCTTGTACGCGAACTATCATTTAGCGTAATTCCGGGCGGTAACTTCGCATGATCATGCCGATAAATTGCAGCATTACCACTTGTACCTGTCTCAAATGCTGTTATGGATGAAACTGGTCTTATTCCCGTGTGAAATCTAGTTATCCTTCCAGCGTTTCCGGAACCATCATAGTAAAAAACATTAATCCCGCATTCTTTATCAGGTCTTCCAGCACTACCTTCTGAAAACATCAACGAATTAGATGTTCCATCAGGTACTACTAATTCGCCCTTCACATTATTTTCCCAATCTCCGCCATTCGGGTTGAAATAACCGGGTAGTGCATCTTTTGAATATGTCCATGTAAAAGTATTTTCAGTATTGGGTTTAGTTACACCAGTACAGTAAAGGTAATTACATGGTGAACCGTGATTGGTTCCATATTTAGTAGATTGTTTATGTTGTGTTGTAAATGAAGGACAAAGAAAGTTTGCTATTCCGTCTTTGATTATTCTTGGGTCTGGAGTCGTCGTACCGCTTACATAGTTCATCAAAGCATCGAAAAGAGGCGTTTGTTCCATGTAAGGAAACAAAGCAACCCACATATTAGGATTACTAGCATTCCAATCTTTACCATCTCCTAGTTCCGAAGGTATAGCACTAGGCAGTTTTTGCTTGTTCACATCTGCAAAATTGTGAGCTGATATAGCAAGTTGTTTCAAGTTATTCGAACATTGTGATCTCCTTGCGGCTTCTCTCGCTGCTTGAACGGCAGGTAAAAGTAACGCAATCAAAACACCAATGATCGCAATTACAACCAGAAGTTCAACCAGCGTGAAACCAAAACTCCTAGAAATAAACTTGGCAGAATTGTCAAAAAAACCGCTATAATAATGAGTTTTTGACCTACCTGTTTTGCCCCCCCCCCCCTGTCTTGCCTATTTTAACATTTGTTAAATTGGTAGAATTACAGGAGAGTACTTCAAACGAAAAATTAATTTCGTTTACAAAAATTTGTTCAAGTTGAATATTCTTTGTTGTTTTCATAGTTACACCTCATACCTTTCTGATTTCAAAATAGAAATCTATTAACCTTTAGAGTAAAGCACAAAATTTTTTTGTTATTGCATTACTCATTTCAGTCTATTTCCGTGTGGCTCCATTGGGCTGTCAACGCAACAACTCAACGCATACGGAGTCAAACAACGTTGTGCCGATTCATGTTGTTCGTGTAATCGTGTCAGTAAACACAATAAACACAATATAAATTAATGACGTTATAAGACCATAAAAATTACATATTATTTTTATATTCTTTTTATCTCACAATCAAACGGCGTGGAAGTATAACAATACGATCAATACTTGTCAACATAGTTGTCTGAACTTTGATTTGCTTGATTGTGTGATTATTATGATTATCTGCCCTTTCCAAAAATTTTAAAGCATGAAAAATATATCGACTAAATAGTTGTAATTAACAAATAAATATTCGCTCTTTTACACACTATTCAACTATCAACAATTAACTACATACAGAACAAACTTGCTCGGCATTCAATTAAAAGCTGTCGCAAATTCTCCAAGAGATACACAAGTTACCGCAAAATCAATAAGCTCATCAAGTTTTTGTACATTTTTAACTTCACTAATTTGCTCTTGTAATTTTGCTGACGGTCTGTCAAGACGCCTAGTCAAAATACGTATGATAGCTTCAGCTTTACCTCCAGTTTCACCTTCAGCTCTGCCTTCAGTTCTGCCTTCAGCTTTGCCTTCGGCTCTGGATAGATTTAACATTTCAGCTCCGTATGGAGTTTGTTTGATTTTTTCAAGTAATGTTGGACTCATTTTAATTTCTCCTTTCTCTATATTGAGTTCAAATAGTAATTGTAAATATTGCGACCATGAGCTATCGTATCCATATTGCTGTGATTCATTGATCAAATTTTCAAGCCGGTCTTTGTCTAATTCAGACTGTAAACTTGTTAACAACTTGTACGTTTGATCGTCCAATTCTTTTATCACTACAATTGACACAAGAAAATTAGCATTGGTGATAATATAAATTCCGGGTTCAATATTTTCAATGCCCCAGCCGTTAGGTAATAGTTTCAACGCCTCTCGCGGAAAATGAGAAACAATAAACAATCCCGCAACTTCGTCACGAGAAATATCGTTAATTTCATCAATTTCATTATTTTCATTATTTTCATTATTTTCATTTTTGTTATTTCTTTTATTCCTTTTTTTGTTTTCTTCGTTTTGGTCGTTAAGGTCAAGGTAATATTGGAGACCCAAATGTATTAAACGATCAATATCATAAATCGTCAATGTGTCATCAGGAGACTTAAACTCACAAAACGTATGATTGCGTAAACAACCAGCAATACCGGAAAGCTTACTATTATTCGATGATGGTTTTCGATCAATTAACATATCAATATAACGCGAATTTGATACCGTTTGATATTCAGATATAAACGTAAATTGACATCCGGCTTTACGGAGTTCTATGTCCATTGCTCCAATATAACCAAAATGCCAACGCGTATATTTACGCCGCGTGTCTTTAATATCCTTATTTTTATTCTTATTTTTATCATTATCAGCTGATGAATTGGATAAAGATGTATCGTTGTTATTTCTCATATTAAATTTAGTGCTAATGTCTGAACTTTAATTTGTTTAATTTGTTTGGTTTGTTTGATTATTATGATTTTCGGTAAAATTTCACTTAATAAATTATTCATTTATATTTATTCATTATTTTTTTCCCATGTAGGCTGACGTTTTTCTAAGCTTTTTTTTGCGGCTTCTCTTACTTCGGGACTTGCATCTCGATGCAACGATTGTACTAGTAATCTCCGGCTCAACTCGCGATATCCATTCGCTAACAATTGTGCTGCTTTACATCTCAACATTGGCGTTTCACCCTTCGATAAAATTTCACCGATAACGTCCTCTAACGACATAATTAAATTACCATATTCAGCACAAAGTAATCCCTTTGCTTTCATAATCGGTTCGCCTAACAACAGAATTGATTTTAACTCTTCCACGACCATCGGATTCGATGTACATATTACTTGAAATCTTCGTATTCTCTGTTCTTCGTTCAAACTTTCAAAAGCTTCTAAAAAATTCGATAATTTGATTTCAGGAATAAGATTTTGAACAGTCTCTCTTACTTCCGCAATTGGACTATTCGCAAATTGCAAAATTCGTAGAGTTGCATTTTTTACATTTCTTCGCCGCAATAAATACAAAGCAGCAATTTGTATTTTTGGATCAACGTCTTCCGTTGCATTCCATATTAGTTGATCGACAGATTCACCTGCGATTTTTGCTAATTCAGCAAAAGCAATAATTCTCGCTTTACCTTTGCCTAATCGAAATACATCAAGCAACATCGCCGATAAATTTATCGACGGCACACCGATTTTTCGTATAATCTGAATATATCCCAATTGCACATCTTCAGTCCAATCAGAAATATATTTACTTGCATCTGCCAACCATTCTATTCTTTTCAAATTTTGTATATTTAACCTTAACGTGTCCGAGACGAAATCATTCAATCTCTTAAAGATATACGATAAAAACGCCGAATCACATCTTTTACTAAACGCTGTTAAAACAAAAGGAAAAGGTTCAGATTCGTTCATCTGTTCAAATATAATTTCGAAAATCCGGTTATCAACTACATTAAACACGAATTTTTCTAATCCTCCGTAAGTTGGTAAATTTGTATTAGTCAGATAATCCCGTAATATTTCGAAATCGTCGTGAAGATACTGATGAAAATAAATCAAGATACGAAAAATAATATCAGGATCATTTTCGTTATAACTGGTCAACCAACCCCAAAGAATTCGCATTAGTTCAGGTAAAATTACTTTCAAAACTAATCGCCGGTTTTTGCGCGATTCCGCTGCTAAAGCAAGATGATCAAGTAACACTAAAATCACCGATTCTAGTTCTTTGTCGTTACCTGTTTTGTTACTTTGATCCATGAAAATTGTCAGTAAAACAGGAAGGACTTCATAGAAGTCCAGCATTACCACAATTTGCATTGCATTATATGCGAGTTCTTTATCTGAACCGGCGATTACTGCTCTCAATCCGGTATTTACTTTTTCTCTATTATCACGAAATAAAGAAAGTAACTCTTCATCGGTCGGTTCAAACCGAGTAATCAATTGTACGACCCCGCGCCCGCCCCGCGAGGAAAGCATCGCCTTGCCTGAAAGTTGACGTACCGTCGGCTCCGACGATTCTAAAGCCGTCTCCAATATCCGATTTGCTGTCCGATTCTTTGAACGTGAAAGAATATCTATCGTCGTGTTAATACCAGCCATATCAAAAAAACTTTCTACGAGTTTTCACTCTAACCGCGTCATACAATCATTCCTAGAATGAATGCAATTAATGCAAGAAAAAAAGTCAACCACCAGCCGAATTTTGCCGCATGTATAAATATTTTTCGCAAATCTTCATGCCGCGTCGCCGCATAACATATTGAAAAAACTATAATTAGCGGAATTGCACAATATATCATTATTTATCGTTTTAGTAAATTGTTAGGAAATTGTTAGGAAATGTTTAGGAAATGTTTTGTAAATGTTTTGTAAATGTTGTGTAAATGTTTTGTAAATGTTGTGTAAAGGTTTTGTAAAATATTTATAACAATCTGTAGAATTTTTTATTGGAATATTTTTGTAACAAATATTTGTAATTTTGTAAGATGTCTTTGGAATTTTTGTTTTTTAAATTCGCCTTGTCTCGCTTTCACGGCTAATCAAATTAATGATTAATCAAATTAATGACACAAAGTATTGTGAGAGACTCAAGACATTGCGTCTCTACAATTTTTTTTCGTTTGTCACTTTTTACAAAAAATAAAAGTCGAATTTCAAAGTATGAAAAATATATCAGTGAAATATTACAAAAAAACGATTCAGCATATTTCACTTGGCGGAATCCATTTAGCAAGTGTTTTGTATAGTTGATCAGGATCAATTGGTTTTGTGAGATGATCATTCATTCCAGCTTCTAAACTCAATTCCCGATCTCCCATCATGGCATGAGCTGTTAGCGCGATAATAGGCAGCTTGCTGTATTTACTGTCTTGACGTATTAACTTCACCGCAGCGATACCGTCCATTTCCGGCATTTGAATATCCATAAATACAATATCATATTCGGATCGATTTACCATTTCTACAGCTGCTTGACCATTTTCTGCAATTTCTACATTACATCCTCTTGTTCGTAGTAGTTCGCTTAAAACTAATTGATTAATTCTGTTATCTTCGGCGATTAAAACTTTCACACCCGGTCTCATTGAATCGACGAATGTATTTGCGTCTATTTGTAATATTTGTTTTGGAGGTTGAAATTTTAACGTCTGATTAAATCCTCCCGATATTCCTGCGTCGGGTAAAATTGTTGACGATGTCATTTCCGACGAATCGGGGATGTCAAATTGTGCGGTGAAAAAGAAATTACTTCCGCAATTCGGCTTGCTTTCACACCATATTTCACCGTTCATCATTCGCACGATATTTTTGCAAATCACAAGACCTAAACCTGTACCTCCAAACTTACGCGTTGTTGAAGTATCCGCTTGCGTGAAAGAATGAAATAATGAGCCAAGTTGCGATTCCTTTATTCCGATTCCTGTATCTCTTACTGAAAATAAAAAAGTAATTGTTTCCTTGCCGCGATTCTTTTGCCAAACATTCAAAACTACTTCACCTGTTTTTGTAAATTTGATTGCATTTGTCAACAAATTTACTAATACTTGCTGCAAACGTACTGCATCACCTAACAATCTATCTTGTAAATTTAATTCGCAATGTAATTCTAACTTTAGTGCTTTGCGTTTTGCTAATATCCCTACGATTGGTTCGAGACCGTCGATAACACCTTTAAGCGAAAACAATCGCCGTTCCATTACCATTTTGCCTGCTTCTATTTTTGAAAAGTCTAGTATGTCGTTGATTATTCGTAACAATAAAGTTGCCGATTGTTCGGCGTTCTCAAGAAATTCACGTTGTTTCAAATTCAAACTAGTCTGTAATGTCAGATATATCATTCCTAGAATTGCATTCATCGGCGTTCTTATTTCGTGTGACATGTTTGCTAGAAACTCGCTTTTGGCTATCGCAGCTACTTCGGCGTCGCTTTTTGCTTTAGTCAACTCTGTAATCGAATGATTCAACTCGATTGCGTAAAGTTTCGATGCGAACTCCGAATTTTGAAGTTTTGCAATAAGCCACACACAACCAAAGAATCCAAACAAAACAACAAAGAAAAAACAATAAGGCCAAAATTTCGTTTTCATTAAAGTAACAAACCAAACTTTACCTGAAAATTTCGCACAAACTATTCCGTCTATTTGACCGTCCGCTTTGTAAATAGGCTCGTATGCTGTTATCCAACCGCCGCAAGTGTCATAAGTTACATTGTTATCAACAGCACCTGTTTTTCGGCTGAATACTTTTTTCATTGTCTTTGTACAATCAAATAATTCTCCAATCGGTGCCGGCTCTTCGAGTTTATCAACAATTCCATTATTGTTAAAATCTGACCATGGATAAACCACATAATAAGCTTTATCTATAGATTCAAAACGCATCGTATAAACAGATGCGATATTTATTCCGCTTGTTGCTGCACACAAAAGTAATTTGTCAATTTTGCGATAAACCGGATTATCTTCCGGCGTTCCTGTCTCTGCTCGAACTCTGATCTGAATCATAACATCGGCTGTATCTACCACGCAAAAACATTGACTGCCTGAATAAATTATTGACCATTTATCATCCTTGAAAATACCGCTGTTATCTGCATACCGCCATTCTACACGGTACGCCGCAGCATTATAAACCGGATTCCATTGACAAAATATTTGTTTATTACAAACACCAAACAGATGCGTAATTTGATCTCTTGCTACTTTACGCCAACGATTGAATTTGTTGACAAGAACACTATCAGCAGATTGAGGTTTATCGTAACGAAAAATAATAATTTCCTGAGGAGTAGAAAGTTTACTAATCAACAAATTATCAGATTCAGATTCTTTTTGTACTTTTTCATTTTGTATATTTTCATTTTGGACACTTTCATTTTGTACACTTTCATTTTGTATAACTTTAATATTTTGTGAGTCTGCCGCATTGAAATCTTTGGATTCATCAGAATTGTCTTTGTCTTGTTGTTGATGTTGTTGATGTTGATTATGATGTTGCTGTTGAGATCGAAGTTCAGGTTGCGGACTCGAAGCGGTTATTTTTTGTAACGTTAATTTTGGGACTCGGTCTAAATCGACAGGTGAAGCCGGTTCAGACCAATCTGAAAAATCGTTGACATTTCCGCAAGTAATTTTTGCATGTTCAGATTCAGAAACAATTAGAGAATACGATTTCACAATGTTCGATACATAATCCAGCATTTGATTTCGTTGTAATTGGATTATTGCAAATATTCCGAGTAAACCTGTACTAATTATAAAAATCAACACGCACCACGATAAAATCACGAAGTAGAAACTTTGACGTAATCTTTTTAGGTAGAATCCCATACCTATCATTACCAGAATTGGTAATAACACGGTAAAAAATAAATCACAGAAACCAAAGTAATTAAAATCTGCAATTTGCATTTGTATTTTTTTATTTTATAAACGTGTAGTAACGTTGTTGTCAGAACGATATTTTTTTGTGATTTATTTGATTTTATTACATTAAACTGTCTGCACTTTAAATTTCGGTTCGATCCTGCCTGCTTACTCATTGATTGGAAAGCAGACTTTTAATTGTATAGCTTTTGAATCGCCAAAATTCATTGTACGAGTTATATACTTTTTCATAGTATAGAATCAGCCCTAATACACTTACTACTTTTCTGAATTTTATTACTTATTAACTATCATTTATCATTTGTGAATTTCTAAAAATCTCACATAAAAATTTATTGTTAGAAAGAACGCCATCGTCTCGACCGCAGATTTAGGCGTTTTTTGTATAAAAATTTTGCATACGAGACGCCAACGTTCTTCCAAAAATTAGTTTTTAGAAATTCCTTATAATCTATCCTATTATCTATTATTTATTATTTAATAACTGTATTCCCCCCAAAAAATTAATGAAAAATATCCTTATTTTCAAAGTTTTTTTAATGTATTTGAATTAAATGCTATTCTGCACACCCGTCAAAGATACACAAAATTATCTAAAAATATGAAAAAAAGAAATTAGGTTTAAATTTTTTGGAAAGTACAGATGTAAGCTAATTTGTGATGTGCAACAAAACAAATAATATTTCATCAGAATTTTTAATTCAAAATTCATGAATTATCTGCTGCTCACAAGACGTTTTTTTCGTTTAATATCAACAAGAATCTTGTCAATTAAACGCTGTCTCAAATTCACCAAGCGATACACAATTAAATGCAAAATCTAAAAGCTCATCAAGTT
>JAITKS010000279.1 GCA_031278315.1 Planctomycetaceae bacterium
GCTTTTACCCGCCCCGCTGGGGCGGGTTATAATCCTGTTGCCCTTTCAGGGCGATTCTAGTTTTATACGTGAACGGTCACCTTTTTCGTTACAAAAAATAAAACCGAATTTTAAAGTACAATGAGTATATTACGATTCGATACTAATCTCCGCATGCGAACTAACCACTAACCATTAACCACTAACCACTAATCCTGTCATCCTGTCAAAAAACAAAACTCGTAATTTCGTAATATTTCGGTGCGGATTTTTTGGGGCTATCCGAGAGCAACATCGAGCAGCATCATAATCGTAAATCCGATAATGGCACCGATTGTTCCAGAATCACTGTTACGGTCTTCCTGTGAAGTTGGAATTAACTCTTCTACAACGACATAAATCATCGATCCGGCAGCAAATGCTAGAGCAAACGGTAAAATTCCCTGAATAAATGAAACAATTAAACAGCCGAAAATCGCTGCAACCGGTTCGACACATCCCGACAGTTGACCGTACCAAAAACATTTTACCCGTGAAAGTCCCTCACGGCGTAACGGTAATGAAATTGCTGCCCCTTCAGGAATATTTTGAATACCAATTCCAATGGCTAACGAAAACGCTGCTGCAATACTCGCTGATTCAATACCAGAACCCGCCGCGCCAAAAGCAACTCCCACCGCCAAGCCCTCAGGTATATTGTGTAATGTAATTGCAAAAACTAATAAAAAACTACGCTGCCAGTTTGTTCTTATTCCTTCCGGTTGATCACCGTCGCCGCTATGAAGATGCGGTAACGTTTTATCAACCATGTACAGAAAAAAACCGCCAGCAAGAAATCCCAAAACGGACGGAATCCAAGGTATCCAACCAAGTTTTTCACTCAAATCAATACTCGGCGCAAGAAGAGACCAAAAACTCGCAGCAATCATCACGCCCGATGCAAATCCAAGCATTCCATTCATTGTTTTACGGCTAATTTCCCGAAAAACAAATACCGCCGCCGCTCCCAACGCGGTTGCTCCCCACGTGAAAAAAGTTGCTAATATTGTTAATTGCAACGATGTAAGTTCCATAATTCTACCTGACGTAACCTTTCAAGTTTCAATAAAAATAATAATAAATATTAGCCGAATGATACAAAGATTTCTTGTAATATTTCAGTTGAATATTTTGTTTGTCAACTTTTTTAGATTATGAATTTAAAACCCTTGAAAAATTTTCACCTATATATTTATGTCTATTCCGTAACGTAGAAACACAAGGCTTTGTGTCTCTACAGAAATTCGCTTTTGTTTATTTTCTTTTTGTGTTGTCTCTTTTTTTACAATAATTTCTCTGAATAACTTTAGATTTTTTTAACGGTATCAATTAACTTTTTTATTTTATTCATGTCTTTAACTCCTGCTGTTGTTTCTACTCCGCTTGAAACATCAACACCAAACGGCTCGGCAGATTTGATTATTTCTTCAACGTTCTCTGGTGTCACTCCGCCGGCAATTAACGACTTGAATTTTTGACAAAATTGTTTTGCATCCGGCCAATTCCAACTCGCGCCGTTACCGCCTGGTAACATTCCTCGCGATAATTCAAGTATAAAAAGTTGTTCCGGTAAAATCGTTTCTTCACACAATAACAAATTCTCCATTTGTTTGATGTCCCTTATAACTCTAATAATTTTACTCCTGATACTTTTAATCAAATCAACTTCAATTTTGCCGTGAATCTGAATATAATCAAATCTCGTATCAATTATTTCCGGCAGTTCATTCACAACTACCAATGTAATTTTTTTTCCTTTACTGCGAAATTTTTCTACAGCATCCAATATGCAGCTTGCCTGTTCTATCTCAACATGACGCGGACTCGGCGGATAATAAATTACTCCAAGCATATCAGCACCAGCGTCAAAACAACTCACCGCTGCATCCGCACACATAATTCCGCAAATCTTAACGTATGACAATTTATCACCTCATAATTTCTGCTTTATCAATCATAATTTCTACTTTTTAATTCACTCATTTGAAATATTTCGATTCGAACTCTTTGTTGATCTATTTATTTATTAATCTATTTATCTATTTATTTATCTATCGGAAATAAGATTTTGCTGAATATGCCGCCGTATCGCCGAAATTCATAATACAAGATCGTATAGATCGTATAGATCGTATAGAAGTACATCACTCACCATAAACAAGACTACGTAAAAATTGAACTCGATTCTCATTTCTCGATAAACTCTCGCCAACCAAAAAAGACTTGATACCGCAATTACTCATTACACTATCAATGTCTTCACGTGAATTTATTCCGCTTGTCGCAACAAGAGTTTGCTCTCTTTTAAAACACTTGGTGAAATTACACGAATTGCTAATATCAACTTGCATCGTTGAAAGATTACGATGATTTATTCCTATCAACGGAAAATCAAATGGTGAAATTTTCTCAATATCGTACTCATCAAATATTTCTACCAACACGTCTATTTTGAGTTCAGTTGCTAGATCGTGAAATGCTTTTAACGTTTTAGCGTCGAGAGTTCGGGCGATCAATAACATGCAGTCTGCGTAAAGAGCTGTTTCATATACTTGATATTCCGTTACGATAAAATCTTTACGTAAAACAGGCAAGTTGCAGCTTTTTCTCGCAATAATTAAATCATCAATTGACCCGCCGAAATAACGTTTTTCTGTCAATACCGATAACGCAGCCGCTCCGCCCGATTGATAATCAATAGCACAGGAAACCGGATCAAGCTCTGCCGCAAATATGCCTTTGGACGGACTGCCTCGTTTGATTTCGGCAATAATAGAAACCGCCGATTCTGCCGAAACACCCGATTTCAACGACGCCCGAAAAGAACGAAAATCTGTCCGCGTAGAAATCTTGACCAACATATCGGAAAAAGAACAAGACATATTTTGATAATCCAAACGGCGGCACCGGACTATTTCACTTAAAATATCTGTCATAATTATTTACTGCTCTTTACAAAAAAATTAATAAAAAATAAACTTCATTTACAAGTTTTCTTATATATATTACACACTCGTTAAATTTCGGTTTTGTTGGAAAATATAGAGTAGAAAATATAAAGAACTCTTATTTAACAATAATGTAAATCTTGTTTATCTTGTTGAAAAAACAAAATCGAATTTTCGGAAAATTGAATATACACGTGTGAATGTATCTTACATTAGCTTTATTTTTAACCGATTTTCTTAACAAAACAACTACTGTATCCAATCGGGCGATTTCTAAAAAATCATGAATTACAAATTACAAAATTACAAATTATTCTCATACAAATTTTAGTTTGAAGAGCAAATTTTTAGAGTAGTTTCAAAGTGTAGAGCGGTCTCAAAGTGTAGTCTCAAATTTAATTTTAATGTTTCGATTTTGAAATTACTTTTTTGTCATTCTTTTTTTGAACTCTTACAATTTTGTAATGTTTTGAGTTTTAATTTGTAGGATATTGTTTTTTCAAATATTTTCTGTTTCTGTAAAATTTGTTTTTTTATGTAGTTATAAAATGTATTTTGACTTAACAATCTAATGGCATGGAAAATGCTTTTTTAAGATTTCGATGTCTGGTCAAGCAGTTTGACTGGAGCGTATGTACAACAAACAAAACTACAAATACATTTAAGGGAGAAAAAACAAGATGTCATTAGAGATTATTCCGATGCTTTTTGCAAGCGGAGATGCATTGGCTGCAGTCGAGGCAGTAGCGAATAAATTTGTTTCAGCAGACACAATTTGGGTGTTGCTTGGAGCGGCACTAGTATTTTTTATGCATCCGGGTTTCACGATGGTCGAAGCCGGATTCACACGAGCGAAAAATACAGGTAATATCGCAATGAAAAACGTATTGACGTTTTCGCTCGGCACAATTTTTTTCACATTTATCGGATTCGGGATAATGTTTGCTCCCGGATTTGATATTAACAGCGAAATTGTTTCACCATATTTTGGCGGAATAGATTTGTTTGCAGCTGGAGCTGCGGCAAATGTTTATGGAGCAAGCACCTATCCCGGGATAGTTTATTTGATTTTCCAAACAGTATTTTGTGCAACGGCAGCAACAATTGTTTCAGGAGCAATGGCAGAGCGGACGAAATTTGGTACGTATTGTATTTACTGTATTTTGTTATCTGCATTTATTTATCCTGTTTCTGGACATTGGGTTTGGTGTGAAGGCGGTTGGCTGCAAAAGATGGGATTTCACGATTTCGCCGGATCAACTGTTGTTCACATGGTCGGAGGTTTATCGGCGTTGATTGGTGCAGCGTTTCTTGGACCTCGTATCGGAAAATATACGAAAGAGGGCAAACCGCGAGCTATTCTAGGCAGTAACATTGCGCTTGGTTGTTTAGGCGTTTTGATTTTGTGGTTCGGATGGTTCGGATTTAACGGTGCTTCAACTATTTGTGCAACAGGTGATTCGGTATTAACGTCGATGGGCAGTATTTTTGTAACAACAAATCTTGCAGCGTCAGCTGGTGCTGCTTTTACGATGCTTATTACATGGTTACGTTATGGTAAACCGGATGTCTCAATGACATTGAACGGAGTTTTAGGCGGACTTGTTGGAATAACTGCGTGTTGTGATGTTGTTAGTCCGGTAGGTGCGGTTGTGGTTGGTTTATTGACTTCGATTTTCCTTGTCTTTGCAATTGAGTTTATTGATAAGGTACTTCATGTTGACGATCCGGTTGGAGCAATTGCGGTGCATGGTGTTTGCGGAGTTGTTGGAACGTTATGTGTAGGTTTGTTAGCTGATCCGAATGTCAACGACGGTTATAAGGGACTATTTTACGGCGGCGGTGCTTCGCTTTTGATAACACAGATAATAGGTGTTATTTCAGTTGCAGCGTGGGTTACGGTAACGATGGTGATAATTTTTTCTGTGTTGAAATATACAGTTGGATTACGGGTGTCATCGATTAATGAAATCGAAGGTCTTGACATTTCCGAACACGGATTAGCGAGTGCGTATGCAGATTTCAATATTACTGATCAACTTCATGGCATTGCAGCTCATGAGGAGGGTAAAGTTCCAATTGCTCAAGCTATTACTGTTGAACATCCGGCTGCAAAAGCTGTTACACCTAAAACGGTTGATAAAGAGCATCCAAAATTTACGAAAGTTGAGATTATTTGCCGGCAAAATAAATTTGATGACCTCAAGGCAGCGTTATCGGCTATTGACATAACTGGTATGACTGTAACGCAGGTAATGGGATGCGGAATGCAGAAGGGCGGCAGCGAATATTATCGCGGTGTACAAGTTGATATTCAGTTATTACCGAAAGTACGGGTCGATTTAGTTGTGTGCAAAGTACCGGTAGAGTTAGTAATTGAAACAGCGAAAAAAATACTTTACACAGGCAATATTGGGGACGGTAAAATTTTCGTTTATGATGTCGAAAATGTCGTAAAAGTAAGAACTGGAGAAGAAGGTTATAAAGCTCTTCAAGATGAATAAGCTAATAACATTTCGTGAAAATTTAGGTAACATACACACACATTAATTTCGGTATATTTTTGTCTGATTACATTATCAACATATAAGCGATAAGACAAAGGTTGCCGAAGTTAGTGTATAGAGATAGTGGTTAGTGGTAAGCGGATATTTATAATTGCAGATTGAATAAATCTAAAATAATCACTAATCATAATAGTGGTTAGTTCGCAAGCGGAAAAAACCACTAACCACTAACCACTAACCACTAATCTACAATCCATTTGATTTTTTTAATTTTTTCATTTGATACAGCGGATTGCATAGATTGTATGATTTCATTTTGTCTGAATGATAATTCTTGTGCGAATGCGTTATGTTTAACGGCGATTACCAAAGTTCCTCGTTTTAGTTCGATAACGGAGGTAACGGAGTCGAAAGGTGATCCGACTGTGGTATTCCATGCTTGAATGATATGTTCAAAATTTCGCCGTTTTTGAATACCGAAACGTGAAATCAATTGTGGAATCATATCAGCAATATGAACGACGCCGGTATTAGGTTGTCCTGATAATGTAAATTTACGTTTCATATCAATAATTATTGTAACGATATTATAAGATATTATTATTTACACTTTAAATTTGGGTTGTGTTGAAAAATTTTGTTTTATCATATCGAAAAAACAAAAAACGAATTTTCGAGTATGAAGAGTATATTTTAGTGAAATATTACAAACACAGAATACACGATTGGAAAAAGAGACAGACAGTTTAAATTAAAATAAACATAAAATTCAACGTATTCAATATTCTATTTAAACGTATTCAATATTCTATTTATAGTGATTTATTAATCTTGAATTAAAATTTCGTTAAAAATAAAAGAAACGGACGGGGTAGGATTCGAACCCACGGTACCTTTCAGCACGCCGGTTTTCAAAACCGGTCCCTTAAACCGCTCGGGCACCCGTCCTTCTACAACAGTAGAAATTAAAAAAATATTATTGACCGCGTCCGAGCCTACGAATTTACGCCTTCTACAATAGTAGAAATTAAAAAAGTCTTATTGACTCGAAAAAGCCGATTGAGGCGATTAGTTTTCTACAATAGTAGAAATTAAAAAAGTCTTATTGACACTTGGGGCGGGGTATTGTAAGTGTAATTTGTTTTTTGTCAAGAGGGTGTAATTTGCTGAAAAATATTATCTACCCCCTCCATCCTCCCCCCTTCGCTTCAGAATAAAATAAAGTTTTTGATAAAAATTTTTGTAATATATCAGTGAAATAATTTATTTTTTTGCGGGATCGCGGTCGTCTCGACCGCATCTTTAGGCGTTTTTTGCACAAAAAAGATGCAGGCGGGACGCCTGCGTTCCCGCCTAAAATATTTTTTAGTAATTCACTTAAATTTAAAATCTAAAATTACAAAATATTCTTCCTCTGTGTTCTCTGTGTCCTCTGTGGTTAATAAAAAAAAAATAAGGTTAGTTAAAAATGAACTTGAAACATTTGTGAAATTTTATGAACAAATCTCTCCTGTAATCCTGTCAAAAAAAACAAAACTAAAGATGCGGTCGAGACGACCGCGTTCCCGAAAACAATAAATTATTCCACTGATATATTACAAAAAATCTAAAATGTAAAATTACAAAATATTCTTTCTCTGTGTTCTCTGTGTTCTCTGTGGTTAATAAAAAAAATTGTAATATCTGTGGAAATTTTCAAAGGTTTTAAATTTATTTTTTACTAACCTTATTTTTCTTAACTAAACAACCTTATTAGCAATGAATCTCCAAAAAACAAAATTCAATGTGTGATAAATTAGATTGCGTTTTTTTGAATAATTATCTAACAACTGCGAAATTGATTGCGTCTTTGCTCCATTGAGGCGCGTTTTGTAATGTTGGAATAATAGATTCAGGATGCTCGACAAATGACCACATCGCAAGATGCTTAGGTTTCATGAAATTTTCTAATACACATTTATTGAGCATTTCTTTAAGCGGCTCATAAAAATTATTCGTATTTAAAATCGCAATCGGTTTAGAAAATAAACCAAGCCGCTTTAACGTTATTACTTCAAACAGTTCTTCAAACGTACCTGTTCCGCCCGGCAACGCAATAACGGCGTCAACATTTTCGATCATTTTGGCTTTTCGTTGATGCATCGTTTCCGTAAATATTAATCTGGTAAGACCTCGATGAGACCATTCTACATCGTCCATAAATTTTGGTATTATGCCTGTGATTTGTCCGCCCTTAGATAAAACAGTATCCGCAAGCCGTCCCATTAATCCAATCGCACCGCCCCCATAAACGACTCCAATCCCATTACGAACAAGTTCCGTTGCCAAAATTTCAGTTGCATCAAAATAAATTGAATTTACCATCGCACTTGACGCACAGTAAACACACACTAAAGATAATTTTGTCATAATTTATTTTGTCATAATTTTAAACTGCCCTCATTTAAGTTTTAAATTTGAGCCGTCTGCCTCACCTAATCTACAAGACAGACTTTTTAATGTTTCTTGATAATTTTTACTGAATAACTTTTCATCCCGCTATCAAGACAACCGCGTCTATTCAAGAAATAGAGTTTTACAAATTACAAATTACATAACAATATGTTAGTTTATGTTAGTTTTCTGCGACAGCTGCAACTGTAATTTTTGTTGTTCTTTTGCGGCGTTTGTGTTTTGATTCACTCCATTCTTTTGTCATCTGTTCGAATACTTCAGGAGATTCATATCTAATTACACCATTAAGATCGGACATCGGACCGATTAATCCCTTGAAT
Source organism: Planctomycetaceae bacterium (assembly GCA_031278315.1). Taxonomy (GTDB): domain Bacteria; phylum Planctomycetota; class Planctomycetia; order Pirellulales; family Thermoguttaceae; genus WRKP01. Next base: position 8,248 of record JAITKS010000279.1, read on the forward strand.
ACAGGTCGTCCTCTTAAATTCATATCGGTACTGCAATCATCTACTCCGATTTTTATATGGCGTCTAAGAATTTCTTCTTCACTTATGAAATCTCTTATTCGGTATTCGCCTTCGCCTCCGCGTGTTACTACCCGATAGATATGTTTTTTCATGTTCAAAGTTTTCCTTATTCTTTTTAATGCTCATATTTAAAAGTTAGTTTGTATTATCTTGCTGCTCAATTGTAATCAGACTTTTATGTTATTGAGTACCGAAATTTATATTGTGAATTAAATATATCGGACTTATTTTTTTCCCGTTTTATTTGTATCCCGTTTTATTTATATCACGTTTATTCGTCAAAACAAAAATATCCCAAACTCATTTTAATGTCATGTAATTATCGTTTGTACTTAAAAAATTAGTAATCGTAGTCCAGATTATTTTCTGAAAGCAGTTATATGATACTAAACTGATCTCACCTGAATTTTCGGTGCGGACAGTTTACGTACTTATCTGAATGCCGGTTTTACTGAATACACTTTTATAACGCCGAAATTCATTTCACAATGCGTATAGAATACCGAATTTTATAGCGCAAAGCGAATAATCAACATAGACCGAAAAATAAAAATTAACACTTTTTTTATCGGTAAATAATCATATCCTAGAATATAAATTATCAAATTACCGGTTTTTTGAGAACAATCGTAATTACTATTACAACCAATACGATTAAATTTGTAATATCTCAATTACACTTTAAAATTCGTTTTTTAGTAATATATCAGTGGAATATTTTTTTTATTAACCGCAGAGGACACAGAGAACACAGAGAAATCAGATTTTGTAATTTTAGATTTTAATTTATCATTTAAAATCCTGTCAATCTTGTAATCTTGTAATCCTGTCAAAAAAAAATTAAAAATCTATTTCATTTTTTCTATTTTGCGATGGTGAGATTTTTACAATTCTTCCTTGTACAGTAACGCGTCCTTCTGCAATTAATTCTAGAGCTTCCGGGTATGCGA
>JAITKS010000282.1 GCA_031278315.1 Planctomycetaceae bacterium
CCGGCAATCATTTCGACAAATGGTTGCCAAGTGACTTAGTATGGTTTGAAAACTTTCCACCCGATGTTCTCCCGATTCGATTTCTGTATCGTTTTCGTTTGATGTTATTTTGATTTTGATTTTGGCGTTTCTTGCTTTCTTGGCGGTTGTTTTTTTATTGGGTGTTGCGGTTACAACTGGATTATGGTTGGTTCTTGTTTCGTCTAGGTTTTCGTCGCCAAAAAGATACGCAGCCCGCACTCGCCGGAGATGCCGCACGACATAATATGACAACATACAAATGAAAAAATGATCCCTAACACGTTTTTCCAGTAACAGATTATTATGACAAACAACAAAACGTTCATTAGAATAATCATCGGCAGTTACTTCTGACAAAATGCCCTTGAGAATTTGAGAAATTCTAGCGATTTTTTCAGAACCGAGCGAGGTGATATTATCGAGAGTACGGTATTTTACCTTGCCGCCTTCACGATAAGTTTCGCGAAGGAGGTAGGTCGGAGCAGAATTACGATTAGGAATTTTGGCAACGTGCATGGTTCTATTATGACTCATCATCAATATTTATCAATAGTACAATAGTAGTGTAAAAAATATTGTTACACGGCTACATTGTTCAAATCAAAATTCGATGTATCTCCTGAATAAATTAACTTAAAACAAAAAAATAAGACAATTTTATCTGGAACTTCGGATTAAAAAATAAAGCAAACTAATCACTAATATTGAGACAATATACGATCGCCCTTTCAGGGCTTCGGTTTGACGGGGACTTTTACCCGCCCCGCTGGGGCGGGCTATAATCCTGTTGCCCTTTCAGGGCGATTCTAGTTTTATCCGTGAACGGTCACCTTTTTCGTTACAAAAAATAAAACCGAATTTTAAAGTACAATGAGTACATATTACAAATTACAAAATCATCTTTCTCTGTGTTCGCTGTGTTCTCTGTGGTTAATAAAAAAAAAATAAGGTTGGTGAAAAAAGAATTTAAAACCTTTGAAAAAAATATCACCGAAAGATTACGTTTATTCTGTAACGTAGAAACACAACGTAGAGACACAATGTATTGTGTCTCTACGTATCAATTTTATTTTTTTGCAGCCTTAGCAGGAATCAGTCACTTTGAGATGCCATGAATAGTTGTAAGACATACCAAAATAACAAAACAATAGATGCAAATAATGCAAGTGCAGCAGCAACATGTTGAGTTGTACGATAATGATGTAATATATTTGATGTGTAATATAAAATATAACCGCAAGCGAGTGCTATTCCGAAGTACATCAAAATTGGGCCTATTGAGAATCCGAAAACTGGGCAAAATATTATTGCACCTAGTAAAACAAATCCGCCGAAAAACAGTATTACTCGTAAAAATGAAAAGTCTGTTCGTGTTAAGAATACTGCTAATGTCATCAAGGTGAAAAGACCGCCTGTAGCGATTCCTGCTGACATAATCAAATTTGTACCCTGACCGCTAAAATATATAGCAAGCCAAAGTAACGGCAGAAGTATTATTGATTGAGCAGCGATATACAATCCTAAACCAAGATGCTGCATCGCCGAGCTTGTTGAATTGTTTGCCCAGTAATTAGCTAATGCGCTAACTCCCATAAAAAGGATAAGAACAACTATCCAACTTAATCGTGATTGGACCATTAATTGGATCAATCCTTCGGCATTGACCGTGTTTAACAACACAAATTCGATTCCAATCAATGCGAAAATCGAACCAAGTACATACAGATACGTTTTTGTAATAAAACTAATACGGGCATCTGCCTCCGCAAATTCTACAGACAAGTCGCGGCTATCGTAATTGTTAGCTGTTCCGTAATTAGTAAAGTTATTTTGACTCATTGACAACCTCCTTTACAAGTTGAGTTTTTTGAATACGCTTATGTATGACACATGTCATACTACACAATTTGTAAGCGTTATGTAAAATTTTAACACAATAGTACTGTCATGCAATCCCCTCCGGTATTACTTTTAAGATTAAATTTTATTCAACCTATAAAACCAAACTCACATGAAAAGACGAGATTTATTAAAAACAGTATCTTTAATTTTATCTGTTCCGTTTTGTATGTTATCGGTTTATTCTGCCGAGCAGCCCGATGAAATTTCGGTTGCTGATAATCTGTTCAACAAAAGTGAATTTTTCAAATCACGTGAAATATACAGAAAAATCCGTAACATATATGCGAAATCAAATCAACTCGGCAAATGGAAATATTGTACTGTACAAATAATCCGATGTTCGCGGCAACTTGCTGATTTGTCGGCTGCAACAGATGAATATTTTCAATATTGTAAAATAGTTCCAATTGCTCCGCTTGAGTTTATTCCTATAAATTGGTTGACCTCAAGTGCGTTTCTGCCGAATACTAAACCTGATCCGCAAGTATCTTTTAATATTCTTCGGCAGAGTTCAATATCGAATCTAAATCCTGCTGTAGAATTATTGGCTTCGACTGTTTTGGCGGCGAGTCTTGATCATTCTTTTCGCAATATCGGATTACATCATTTGCGAAAATTAGCAGCAATGCAAAACGATTCAGAATCGAATAACGCGGACAATAATAATAAATCAACTGCAGAATCAAATAAACAAACAGAGTTGATGAATAATCTTTCGCATAATGTCATGTTGATTGCAGACGCCGTGTTGTGGAAAGAACGGATTCCAACTTTGCGCAACGAAAAAGAACTCGTTTCAATGCGGCGTTTGTTAGAAAAGATTCCGTTACAATTTCGCGCCGGTGCATTTTTCTTGTTCGGCAGAGCGGAAGCACAAGTCGGATTGTTGGAAGAAGCTGTTATATCGATGATGAAAATTCCTATTCAATATAAAGAAGATACTGTATTAGTTTTAAGTTCTTTATTAGAATCGGCGAAGTTATTAGATAAACTCAACCGAAAAAAACAAGCTGAACAACTACGAAACGAAGCAAAAGAATTAAGAAAATCAGTTACCATTCAATAGTGTTATATTTTTCGTAATATAAAAGGTGAAATATATCAGTGGAATTTTTCAAGGGTGTCAAATTTATTTTTAGCCAACCTTATTTTATTTTTATTAACCACAGAGGACACAAAGAAATATGATTTTGTAATTTTAGATTTTAAATTTTAGATTTTGTGTTAATTTATCCATTTGATTCCGTGTGTGGTGAGTACACCACGCACGGCTATATTGGAGATACCCCTTCGGGGTGTGATAATCTCCGCATGCGAACTAACCATTAACCACTAACCACTAACCACTATCCTGTTTATCTTGTCAAAAAAAATATTCCGCTGATATATTACGAAATTCCCTTTTATTATTTTAATGTTCAGCGCAGCAGCCTTCGCCTAGATTACTTCGCAGAAGATGTGAAAGTAATACGTTACTTCCTTTTGTAACAACGACTTCTCCGGGCAATGCGCCGGCTAGGATTTCTACTTTATTGCCGTTTTTCGCTCCGAGCCGAACTTGACGGACATGAAAAATTTTAGGTGCATCTGACTTAAAATAATTTTTGTCGCGAATAAAAATATATTGTGAATCGGCAGTTGATTGAATAGCTTCTTGCGGTATGACCAATGCGTTTGGTTCTTCACGAAGTACGATATATCCGGTGCCGAATGTTTTATCTCGTAGTAAACCGTCTTTATTTTCGACTTCTGCCCGTACTTTTAATGTTCGTGATTTAACATCGACAGACGGACTAATCCATGAAATCACACCATTTATTTTTTGGTTATCGTTATCAGAAACAAATTTTACGGGCAATCCTTTTTTAATATATTGAACATCTTCTTGTCTAACATTTAGCATAATCCATAATTTACTAGGGTCGCTTACTGTCAAGAGCGGTTTAGCAGTATCGACAAATGTTCCTAAAACGATTTCAGACGACACAATTTCGCCGTCGAAAGGGGCGAAAATCGGCAACAAATTTCCGCTTCGTGAAAGCGGCGGTAATTTCGCAACAATTTCATCGGGGATACCGAGAAATTGTAATTTCGACGCTAAAATCTTCGGATCGTCGGAATCTTTAATTTCGGGCAAAACGAAACCTAGATTTGCCAGAAATTGCTGTGTTGAAAGTAATGCAACTTCAGCTTCTTGTAGGGAAGCTTCGGCTTCAAGGATTTCGCGTTTAGTTACGGCTCCAGTTGAGACAAGAGGAGTCAAGCGTACAACGTTATCTTTTTGTAATCTTATTTGTACGATATTTTTCAAAAATTCAGACTTGAATTGACCAACTTGAGAGGCGTCGATGAGTGCAAGGATGTCGCCTTTTACAACGTGATCTCCGATATTTTTAAGAACGATTGAAACTGTACCCGGAATTTTAGATGACAGCAATGCAACTCGATTCGGATCAAAAATGAGTTCGCCGTTGGTTGTGATCGTTTCGGTAACGTGTGATTCGGTAACAACATCGACTCCGATTCCAGATTTCGTAACGCTATCAATTGTTGCGAACTGAACGCGTTTTGAGTGCAGCGAATCGATTGGATTATTTCCGCGGCGTTTAAGTAATGTGATAGCTGAAGTTGTATTATATTTTGGTAATTTGGGTTCGCCGTTTATTTGTGCGAGTTCGGGGTGATGAATAACGCATTCGGCTACTCCGTGTTCGTTGCAAAAACCGAATTCTGTTGCTTTGGGCAACAAATCGGTTTTACATTCAACGCATTTTGATTCTTGGACGAGGTGATCCGAGCACCAATCGCTGATAGTTGTTATACTGTTTCCGGTCAATTTAGAAAACTTTGGCATTGTCCAGCTGGTGTTATGACCGATATAAATTGTTATTGCAATCAGTAGGAAAACGATAGCATTTGGAATTACTGCTAAAACTTTTTGCAGTCGGCTTTGAGGTTTATTTTGTTCTATTGTATTTGACATTTGTAAACTCCTTTCAAATTTATAGCCGTAATACGGCGTGATTTTTTTTGAATAATTTTTGAATAATTATTGTCACAATTTTCGTAACAATAATTTTTTTTTTGTAACGATTCAGTAAAATTTTTTAGTGCGGTATTTTTACAACAATTTGTGTAATTTGTAATATATACTTTTCACACTTTAAATTTCGGTATTCGTTTTAAACTTAAATTGCACTTGCAGGGCGAATACATAGACAATTTTTTGACTCAAAAACAAGTTGTAGTTATTAAAAAATATTGCAATGTTTATTGACAATATTTTCAATTAAAAAAATAAAAAACGAATGTAATATATCAGTGTAATAATTTATTGTTGCTGGGATCGCGGTCGTCTCGACCGCATCTTTAGGCGTTTTTTGTACAAAAAAGATGCAGGCGGGACGCCTGCGTTCCCG
>JAITKS010000287.1 GCA_031278315.1 Planctomycetaceae bacterium
GCGTTGATCCGTAAGCTAAAGCATACGGTTAATAAAGTGTCGTCCCTGCGGGACTTCTTGATTATTAACTCCTTCTGAAAAAATTTCACCAATATATTATGTTTATACCGTAACGCAGAAACACAAAGCATTGTGTCTCTACATAGCACAATTTTATTTTTTATAACGAAAAATAAAAAACGAATTTTAAAGTGTAATTGGTATATCAGTGGAATATTTTTTTTATTAACCACAGAGAACACAGAGAACCACAGAGAAATCAGATTTTGTAATTTTAGATTGTTTTTTTGACAGGAATACAACAGATTACATAATTTTGCATTCTACACTGTCTTCGATATTCCTACAGACCTAACATTTTTTGTGAAACTTTTAACGCTTCCTTTACACACGGGTCATCCGGTAAACATGAAACAACTCTTATGTTTACCGGTAACTGTAACTTGCCGTCAATTAATTTTGCTACAGTCGTTTTCTGCTCATTATTTACAGTAACATCCGGCATAACACCTACACCACTATAAGCAATCCCCTGCGGTGAATGAAATTTTTCAACCGTTATTCTCAATCCCGCCTGCGCATTCGGATTGTTACCATTGACCGGTAAAATTGCTTGTATCGTCCCCTTACCATAACTCCGCTTCCCAATAAGTAAACCTCTTTTGTTATCTTTTATCGCTCCCGCTACAATTTCCGATGCACTCGCACTCGCTTCATCTATTAACAAAATTAACGGAATAGAAATCGTATTCGCACTCGTTGCCCTATACGGAGTCTCCACAGTTCCTTGCCGCCCGCGAGTACGCACAATTACACCATCACTTATAAATAAATTCGCAACTTCTACTCCCGCTTGTAACAATCCTCCCGGATTATGACGCAAATCTAACACAAGACAACGCATCCCGACAGATTCTAAATTTGAAATTGAACGCCGTAACTCATCAACCGTTTGCATTTGAAATCCTGTCAATTTTATGTATCCAACCTCTTTATTTAACATTCGCGTATCTTCAACACTTGGTACTTCAATACGCCGTCTCAATACTTTAATCGTCCTCGATACATTACCCGGAGTTTGAACAACAATTTCCGTAAACGTTCCCTCTTTACCTTGCAAAAGATTTGCAGCCGTATCGGTGTCTTTACCTTTTGTCGTAATTCCATCGACAGCATGAATCCTGTCGCCGTCAAGTAATCCGGCCTCTTTCGCCGGACTGCCCGGAATTACTCGAACAATCATAAGCGATTCGCGATCCGACTTTAACTCAACACCAAGTCCGACAAAATTGCCCGAAATCATTGAATACGTGTCATTGAGTTGATTCGGAGTTAAATACGCCGTGTAAGGATCAAGCGAATTCGCAATACCACAAATATACTCCATCAAAAAAACAACCGGATTCAAATTTATCTGCTGCAAACTAATTTCCGCTAACCGCAAAACTCCATTTTTAAGATCATCACGATTGCCAATTTCCCATCCGTCAGCAGTTTTCCGTAACAACTCAATACAACTATCAATCTTATCAGACGGCGCATTCAACTTAGATTTTATTCTAAAATTTGTATCATTTAACGCAATTACAATATCACACAAACCATTTCTGAAAATTTTATCCCAATTTGGCATATCGACATAACTTGTTTGTATTCGTGCAATTACTTCTTCGTACAATGCGAGCGAATCAACGAAAGATGCTGTCTTGATACATTTCATATAACTTGTGTCATCATACCGCCGCTTAATATCATAATGAAATCTTGCAATGAGAAAACGTTGTAATAATTGATTATTGTTACGATAAATCTGTAAACCGCCTTCGTAATGTGTCAGAGCGTCAGTCCATCTATTTTCTATTTCGAGCAAGTCGCCGTTACGTAGAATTGTTTCCAACTTCTCGTCACTCGACGGCGTTGGCAACGGCAACGGATTGTGAAAATGCGTTTGATTGTCAAGCTGCGAATTCGACGGTAATGAAAACAACGGCAATGGCGTTAAAGGTTGATTTGAAGTCGAGGATTCTGTCAGCGGTGTATCATACGGCGGCTTGGATTTTTGTAACGGTACATAATTTTTTTCTTCAAAAACCTGCGGCAACGGTACGATTTTATTAGACGAATTCGCATCATAGGGCTTGCTAGTATCGACCGGAGATTGCAGATCGAGTTTAGAACTATTCGGTAAAAGATTATTAGCCGGCAATTGGTCGTGAGAAATTATCGGCGGTGTGAATCGGAGTGTCTGCGCAGATATTATCGGTGTGATAATAAATATCGTAACAATAATTACGCAACAACCGATAATCTGTCGATTGTAATACGAAAAAAGTTTTGTCAGGGAGGATACTCTTTTCATTGGATTATTTGCGGTTGTGCCGCAGAGTTCGGTTATCACTCTCAACTTTCTCCGTTTGTCCTCGTAAAGCAGCAACGTATGACTTCAGCGTATGATGTAAACTGCATATCACTTTTGATAATTCGATACTATCAGTTGTTTCGTCTATTTGTTTATATCTGCCTGACATTTGTTTGTTTATCTGTCTATCTATTTATCAATCTCTATCTGTCTGTCTGTATATCTTACCAGCCGGCATAAATCAGACTTAACACTTCAAATCAATTATTCTAAAAAACGGACTAAATAAGTATTGGGGGGGAAGGGAAAGGGGGGAGTGGGAACGGATAAACTTAAACTTCAAACTGTATTCATAAATTTCATCAACCTTCATTAAGCCGCATAACTATTTTCGCAAACATTGTGAAATTGATAATTCAATGCGTCAACTGCTTGAGTAAAATAGCAGATAATTCAGTACACCGATTGGCAAAAACTTAAATGTAAAATCAATTAAATAAATAGATCAAATCAGACCTCATCAAAAATTTGTTCTATTCCATTTACGGCATTCTCATAATATTACGACATTCTCATAATAATGTTTACCGATATATTCCTACTATTATTCTTACATTATTCAATAAAGTTGACATCTTACCGATCTACTTTAAACTTTGTGTCTTGAGCTGCACGAGTTGATTCGGCGATAAGTAAATCTGATCATTACCAGAAATTAAGCAAGCAATGAGTAATCGAAAAAATTTTGTTTATCTGCTCTCAAAAAATGAAAAAATTAAACTTGATTTCCAGCATCGGAATACGTAAATATTACATTACGTAATTGCAATCCGCCGATTTATATTCGGCATTTTATTATTGCTGTTCAAGAACGGTTTTTTTCAAGTTAGCAATCCCGTGATGCGTTTCTCGCACAACATAAACGTTTCATTGCGAGAGAGTATACCCCACAAAAAGAGAAGGGGCAAATTATTTTAATAGAATTATTATTTAATACGAAACATTCAGAAACGTAATATAACGTTTAAACTCTATTTTTCGTTTTGTAGGTTTCGAGTGATACAATTAGTTTTAAACCGTTCTCACTTGAATTTTCGGTTCAAGCTGACTTTTTACTTATCGGTAAACGGACTTTTACACTCTTATATAACTGCCGTTCATTGTACGATACATCTATTACGATTATTACGATTGTTCGCGATGTCTAATATAATCGGAAAATACGCAGCAAGATTATTCATCAGATTATTTCATTTGTAATATATCAGCGGAATAATTTATTTTTTCGTAATATATCAGTAAAACTTTTCAAAGATTTCAAATTCATAAATTCAAAAAAGATGAAAAATAAAAATCCCGCTGATATTTTACGAAATCTCTGTTTTCGTTTTTTTGACAAGATTACAAGATAAAAAAGATTTTTTAATTACGAATGAATACATATCTAAAAACAAAAAACGAAATTCAACGTGTGATAAATATATTGTGATTTAAAAATATTCAACTGATATTTTACTTTTCACTTTTTTTTTCGTCTGCTTAAAATTGATAGAATAATATTCGGTATAGATTATTTAGAATTAGTTAAATCGGGATCGTTGATTATAGTCGATACAGAATTATCAGATACAGATAAATTATTGTTTTGAATTTGAGCGGTTGCGTATGTAATAGTTGAATCATTTATTACACCAGACTTGATGTCACTTTTTGATTCATTGTTGAGTTCAGATTGTATTAATATTGACGATCTTTTTATTATCGATGTTTCTGATTTAGTCTCAAATAATTTTGCTAACAGATATTCAATTGACTGCCGCAAAGACCTAAAAATTGGATTATCAATTGCATTTTGTAAATACTTCGGTTCGATAAAAATCGGCAACGGGTCATTTATATCTGCTGCTTCGGCGACACGTTCAATCAAACTGCGTTCCATACGCGTTAATTGATGTGCAGCACAGAGTTCAATAAACAAAGCAGTAGGACTATCTGCCGTTATTTTCATACGATAAACTAAATACCTCTCAAATATTACAGCTACTGCAATAAGAGTAAGAAATCCAATTACAACAGGAATATAACCAAATAAAGTTTCATTATCGTTGTCGTATCTAATATCCCGTAAACTTCGGCTTATTGTACTTACTTCGGGTCTCGTTGTACCCTTTGTACGAGAAGCGTTGTATTGTTCGACTCTACTTGTATTCGGTCTGAATATATTTATACTCGTACCGTTGTTGTTATCCTTGTCCCGACGCGAACAAGATATACAAAATATAACGGAAACCAATATTAAAATAATCAAATTTATTGTACGATAAAATTTCATGTTATCTCATATCCTATTCATATTTGAAAAATTCGGTATTTGTTTCGGTATTTGTTTTAATACAAAATCCGCCCTAAAAGGGTAATCGGATATTTGCTCAATAATAGTAATTAGCGATTCGAACTTATAATCGGTGCTAAGCTCCGCATGCGAACTAACCACTAACCACTAACCACTATACTGCTGTCTTTTCAGAGCGATTCTAGTTTTATCCGTGAACGGTCACCTTTTTCGTTACAAAAAATAAAACCGAATTTTAAAGTACAATGAGTATATTACTAACTTTTTAATCGCCGAAAATCATTGCATGAGTTGTATATCAAATTTTTTTAATACGAAAAATTTAATTTTAGTATATCGAACAAGACAAAAAAAAATAGATACGTCTAACCGGCATGATTGAATGTTTTCGACTTTATATTATACTACCTAAAATCTACATAGTACTATGAAATTGATTTGAATCTGTAAAAATTCTAATAACTAGATTTGTTATCCTTTCAGTTCAATATTCAAACTATAAACCAAACCAATATTTAGCCCGTACTTGATAACTCGGTAAATTAAAGCGTAAAAGTTATCTTACTGATTATTTAATCTGATAACACTAGACCGAAAAAATAAAGTCCGAGCAGCTTAAAAATTTAAAAAAATATGAAATTAAAATTAGGAATACCAGCCGGAAGTTTACAAGAAGCTACCTTTGAGCTCTTTAAGAAAAGCGGTTATAACATTTCAGTTCAATCACGAAGTTATGTTCCTTCAATCGACGACGAAGATATTGAATGTCTTCTGATTCGCGCACAAGAAATGGCACGTTACGTCGCCATCGGAGTCCTTGACGCCGGATTGACAGGATACGATTGGATAATCGAAACAGGTGCAGATGTTGTCGAAGTTGCCGAGTTACGGTTTTCAAAAGTATCACGGCGTCCGGTTCGATGGGTGCTTTGCGTTCCCGAAGATTCGCCCGTTCAAACTGTGCAAGATTTACAAGGTAAACGAATCGCAACAGAAGCAGTTGGATTGACAACACAATTTCTAAAAAACCACAACGTAGAAGCATCGGTTGAATTTAGCTGGGGTGCAACAGAAGTAAAACCGCCTAAACTCGCAGATGCAATTGTCGAAGTTACAGAAACAGGCAGCTCATTAAAAGCGAATAAATTAAGAATCATTGCGGAAGTCTTGCAAAGTACAACAAGATTTATCGCAAATAAAGAATCGTATAAAAATGAATGGATGAAACAAAAAATAGATAATATCGTTTTAATGTTACGCGCAACAATGACTGCCGAAGGTAAAGTCGGATTGATGATGAACGTAATGCAATCGCAACTCGAATCTGTATTAAAAATTTTACCTGCGTTACAAAATCCTACTGTTTCACATTTATCTAATGAAAGCTGGGTCGCTGTCTCAACAATAATTGAAGAATCAATGGTTCGACGCTTGATTCCGCAACTAAAAGCTGTTGGTGCATGCGGAATTGTTGAATATCCAATATCAAAAATTATCGATTGAATGTTAATAAATATCGTTCTATGATTTTCGTAATATATCAGTGAATTTTTTTCGTAACTGTCTATTAGGACATTTGGTTTTAATTTTTTTTAACACGAAAAACACGAAATCACGAAATCACGAATCACACAAAAAAATTTGAAAAACAATTATTCCGCTGAAATATTACTGAATTTCTATAACACAAAAACGTAAAAGAATACTTACCGAATCGAATTTTTCGAGTCCATTAAATCGTTTACAATTTAACAAACATTATCAATAAACTTAACCAAACAATCAAAAATCAAAAATTAAAAATTAAAAATTAAAAATCAAAATGAAAATTAATAAATTTAACTTTTGCAGCTTCTCAATCTGTCCGAAAATTCCGGCATTGTTTTTTACAATATTATTTTTCGCATTGACATTTTTCATTACGGAATATTCGTTACGTAAAATTCTATTTGCGTCCGAAAATAATTCAGATAATAAAAAACCAGTTCGAGTTCTCAAGCTAGACAACACACCGGCAACCGATATTCAAATCCTCGAAATTGTGTCGAGTAATCCCGAATTGGTTGAATTAACTTTAGGCGGCACCAAAATAACAGATGCCGGACTTGATCATCTTGTCCAACTAAAAAAACTACGAAAAATCAGATTGAGTAAAACGTCGATTACCGATGCTGCCGGTGCAAAAATAGCGAAAATCTCAACTCTTCAGGATATCGATTTAAGTCAAACAAAATTTGGTAACGCCGGTTTGTTAGAATTAAAAACATTGCCGAAACTCAAACACTTGAATCTCTATTTGACCAACGTTACAGACACCGGAATAAGCAAAATCAAAGATTTCAATTCCGCAAAAATTCTGACACGGCTCAATCTTGACCTGTGCCAAGTCAGTGATATCGGCGTGAAAAGTCTATTAGAACTCGAAAATCTCGAATGGATACATCTAGGCGGAACCGACATTACTGACACAACAATGGAATATCTCGCTAAATTTAAAAAACTAAAAGAAATTATCGTAACGAAAACTTCTGTTACAAAAACAAGCGCAGAAAACTTACGAAAAAAAATGCCGGATTGTAAAATTCACGACAATATCAGCAATAACATCACCGAAGAACAAATCAAACAAATAAAAGAAATTCGCAAAAAATAAAAATATCAAAAATTGCAAAAATAGTAATATATCTGCGGAATTTTGTTTTTCAACTTTTTTCAGATTGTGAATTTTAAAACTAACCGCATTTTCAGAATTGATAAATTATATACATTCATACTTTAAAATTCTGCTTTTTTGAATAATACATAATTAACTGCCGGAATTATAACGAGGTCTGTAATCATCGGTCTGTAATCATATAGAGGAAATGGAGACATGTATATTTTTTCACGTGTGACAATAATCGGCGTCGGCGCGATAGGCGGTTCGGTCGGATTAGCGGTGAAATCGCGTAATATTGCGAAAGTTGTAGTTGGAGTTGATACCGATTCTCAAACATTAAAAACGGCATTGCGAATAGGTGCCGTTGACTACGCCGTTTCTGACTTAAATGAAGGAATAAACGGTTTTATCCCTCCCGTTTTGTCTAATAATTCTGACAACAAGACCGTGAAACGTTACAAACCCGAAATTGTAATTATCGCAACACCTGTTTCGTATGTCGGACAATACGTAATTGAAATTGCTAATATCGTGCGAAATGAAAATTATCTACGAAATATTTTGATAACAGATGTTGCAAGTACAAAAGAAACAATTTGTTCACAATTTTCTGATCTTGATTTCAGTCCGCTGCCGAATGATTGCCGTTTTATCGGTTCGCATCCGATAGCAGGAACAGAGAAAAACGGCGTAACAAATGGTAATGCTGACCTTTTTGTAAATCGTTTAGTAGTAATAACACCATCGGATGCGTCACGGGAATTGGATATTGCAATGCTATTACGATTTTGGCAATGTCTTGGTGCGATGGTAGTGAGTATGTCTTACGAGGAACATGATCGAGTGTTGGCAAGAACGAGTCATTTACCGCATCTAATTAGTGCTTTGTTAGCAGGACAACTCCGAAACACCGACGCAAAATACACCGGCACAGGATTTCGCAGCACTACAAGAATTGCCGCAGGAAAACCAACCATTTGGAAAGATATTATCGAAAATAATAAAGACGCAATATTAGAAGCAATCAAAGAATACGAAGAAGGATTAAAAATTCTGCGCCAATATATCGAACAAAAAGAATGGAACAAATTAACAGACTTCTTAGAACAAGCAAAAAATAAAAGAGATTCCTTAAAATAAAAAATCTTCAACTAAACAAAAAATTATATCAATATTGTTCTTTTTCAATTTTAGATAAACAGCTAACAATTATTGTGTTATTCGACTGTCAATTCTATCTTATTAAATTCAAACCAAAATAATTTATGATCACAAAAAAAACTAAAAAATTACCATACGGTCAAGCCGATTTTAAAAGTATCCGAACCGGTAATAAATTTGTTTACATTGACAAAACACAATTTATCGAATTACTTGAGGATGAGAATAACGCAAGTAAGATCTTTATTCGACCGCGCCGTTTCGGCAAGAGTTTATTTCTCTCAACGCTTTTGTATTATTATGATGTCAATTATGCGAATGAGTTTGACAAATTATTCGGCGATTTATACATTGGTCAAAATCCGACGCCGTTAAAAAATAGTTACGCCGTTATGACATTCAATTTTTTGGGCATTAACACGAACAGTGTTGAGGCTTTTCAAAATTCTTTTTTTGAAAATATACGTCATTCCGTTTGTAGGTTTATTGAGAACCATAAAAACGTTTTTCACAATATTGATAATGCTGTCAATCAAATTAACAAAGAAGGATATTCAGCTTTTGCAGCATTAGATTGGTCTTTCAGAATAGCGGAATCTGCTAAACTAAAAATGTTTGTTATCATCGACGAGTACGATCATTTTGCGAATGG
>JAITKS010000380.1 GCA_031278315.1 Planctomycetaceae bacterium
AAGAGCTAAATATCAAGAAGTCCCGCTAGGGACGACACTTTATTAATTGTATGCTCCAGCATACGGAAGGAGCTAATTAAGTGTCGTCCCTGCGGGACTTAACAGGTATGTGATTGATAATTTAAAATTCGTAAACAACCAAAAAAACGAAAACAATTATTACACTGATATATTACAAAAAGTCTTATCGACGCAAGAAATTCATTTTGTTTATATGAGTAAACGATCTACAATAGTAGAAATTAAAAAAAGTCTTATCGACATTGACACAGCATAATTTTTGTATCGAGACTAAGGTTTGCAAATAAATCTCTCAAAATAGATTTCTCAAATTTTTTGAATTGAATTAAGTAAAAAATCATTGGCGTCCAAATGTTTTTGTTCGCCTAAATTTCACTGTTAGGCGGTCGAAACACTTGAATGTCCAGAGTGTGTTTTTAAAAAATCACGTTGTTTTCTATCAACAAATATATTGTCCCAAACAGGGCAAAATTTTTTTAATTCGACACAATAGTAAAATAAATAATGATGACTGCAAAAATTCCACTGATATATTACAACTCTTTAGAAACATCAATGATATTGTATCTTTTTATAAGTGTGATATAGTTTTTCAGCATTAAATTTATTTTTTGTAACAAAAAGATAACAAACGAAAAATTTGTTGAAATACAAGGCATGGTGTCTCAACTTTTCAATTTATTTTTTGTAACAAAAAATAACAAACGAAAAAAATTCTGTAGAGACTCAATGCCTTGTGTCTCTTAAATTAGTTTATTCCGTAACATACTTAACATGAAAATCAAATTAAAGAACATATTACAAACAACAACATCCTCCTCCTCATCATCCTCTCCTTCTTTTTCTGCGTTGGAGCGTCTGTCTGCGGCAGTTAAGGTAGTACAAGAAAATCGAGGTAACGATATCGTCGTGCTTGATGTTCGTGAATTAACAAAAGCATTTGACTATTTCTTGATTGTTTCAGGAACAAGTCGGCGGCAACTCAATAGTATGGGGGACG
The DNA here is from genome assembly GCA_031278315.1 of Planctomycetaceae bacterium. GTDB lineage: Bacteria > Planctomycetota > Planctomycetia > Pirellulales > Thermoguttaceae > WRKP01. Next base: position 1,022 of record JAITKS010000380.1, read on the forward strand.
AAATTCAAAAAAAATTAGTCGGCGAAATGGAAGACGAATGTTTATCTGTATCAGGTTACAAAGAATCTCGTTGGATTGTAATCGATTACGGCGATATTATCGTGCATCTTTTTGAACCGGAAACACGCAACTTCTACGCAATCGAAGAACTTTGGGGTAAAGCAATAAAAATACCGCTCGATTCACCATTGCTTAATTGTACTATTTTAGTGTAATAATTTTAAACATGTATTCATAAAATAAACCCTGAAAGAACAACAGTAAATAAAGACACAATTATTAACAACACAATTATTGTTCCTTTTCCATTACGTTGATTATGAAACAATAATAATCCAATCGCCCTTTCAGAGCCGGTTTGATTAATCCTTAAAAAAATTCCACTGATATATTACGAAAAATTTTTGCTGTAATCCTGTCAAAAAAACACACCTAACAATGCAGTCGAGACGACTGCGTTCCCGATAACAATAAATTATTCTGCCGAAATATTACAAAAATTAGGAAAAAATTAAGATTGAAATAATTACAATGAAACTTAAAAATATTGCAGATTTTTGCCGCCGAACCGGTATCGTAACACGAGCCGGCATCGGTATTGTTGATACTATAAAACGTGAGGCAATTCGTCAAAGTGATCAGAAATTATGGTCATCTGTTGTTGCGTCGCTTGAGAATGGTGAATCTTTAACGTCATCTTTGCAACCATTTCAAAAACAATTCGGCGAGATGTTTATTGCAATGATCGAAATGGGTGAAGAATCCGGTAATTTAAGCGAAATGTTCGTTGACCTCGCCGATTATTACGATGACATATTACGAATCCGGCGTGATTTTTTGAAATCATTAATTTTACCGATTATTGAATTGGCAGCGGCTGTCTTTATTATTGGACTAATAATTTTAATACAAGGACTAGTCAGCGAAATGACCGGTAATAATACATTCGACATTCTTGGCTTCGGATTAATTGGATTTAACGGCTTTGTAAAATATTGGATTTATGTTGGTGTTTTTAGTCTGTTGTCTTATTTCTTATTCTTGTTTATAAGCCGGAATGTCAGGCGAATGCGAGTTATACATTATTTCTTAAATAGTATTCCAAAAATTGGAAATTTGATGCGCTCTTTAGCATACATGCGTTTATGCTGGGGTCTCAACTTGACAATGGGAACAGGAATGGATGTTGAACGAGCATTGAAATTATCTTTTAACTGCGCAAATTATTCACCTGTATCTGACAATTTGAAATCAGTTCTTGAAATTATTCGTAACGGAGGTAATTTAACAGAAGGATTTTCTACAGCAAAAAATATCGATTATGATTTAGTTGGAAGTATAGAAACAGGAGAATACTCAGGTTCGCTGCCAGAACTAATGCAGAAAATGACAAATCGATATTTTCAAGAATCGTTATTGAATCTTCGTGCTGTATCTGTTGTCGGCGGCTTTGTTGTTTATGGAATAATAATGGCAATAGTGATACTTCTTATTTTCAGAATTGCATCATTTTACATAGGTATTTTAAACGGTGCCGTCAATGAAATCGGCACAATTATGATTTAGATATTACGAAAAAAACAATTTTAAAAAACGTAACCGTTCACAAAAATAAAAATTTTCGTGAACGGTTACGTCATTTCTAAAAACTCTTTGTAATATATCAATAGAGACACAATGAATTGCGCCGCCGCGATGTTTACAAATTTTGTAATTTTAGAGTAATTCACTATTTTGAACAAAGCTCGACGATTAATGCTGAATTTACATCTAACAAAACATCATCGGCAGTTGGCAAACGCATTACCGTACCTTTTGGAATTTCGCCTTCATCTCTTAACAAGAAATCAGGGACTTCATGTATTCCTTCGTCTATAACAAGTTTTATAACTTTTTTACTTGTCGGACGATTTCGTACAGTAATTTTATCACCTTGTCTTACCAGATAACTCGGAATATCAACTCGTCTGCCATTGACTTGAATATGTCCATGTGCGACCCATTGTCTCGATTGAGAACGAGAGGCACCAAAACCGAGTCTGTAAACTATATTGTCTAGTCTGCGTTCCAGCAATCCCATAAGAATTTTGCCTGTATTACCTTTGGCTCTTTCTGCCATATTGAAATACTTGCGGAATTGTTTCTCAAGAACACCGTAAAAATTCTTTACCTTTTGCTTTTCGCGTAAATGAATTCCATAATCTGTCAGTTTTCCTTTTCTTGCGCCGTGCATTCCTGGTGCATTAGAACGCCGCGTGAACGCACATTTATCTGTGCCGCAACGGCTGCCTTTCAACGATAATTTCACACCTTCACGCCGACATTTTCGGCACACTGCCTCTGTATTACGAGCCATAAATTTGTAATTCTATCTAATCTTTAATCTTTATAATTATTGTAACGAAAATTCACAATTTATTTTCAACTGATACGTAACATATAATTGCAACGATCAATTGATATTTTTTTTTGATACATTCAATTTCCGACACTAAACGCGTCTACGTTTTTTCGGACGGCAACCGTTGTGCGGCAATGGTGTTACGTCTTCAATTGATTTTACATTCAAACCAGCTTGATGTAATGCGTTAATTGCACTTTCACGTCCGCTGCCTGGACCATTTACTTTAACATCAACATCTTTCATTCCAAATTTGAGAGCTTTTTCAGCAGCCTGTTGAGCAGCCATTTGAGCTGCAAACGGTGTACTTTTACGGCTGCCTTTAAAGCTGCAAGTTCCGCCTGCTGCCCAACAAAGCGTATCGCCTTTGGGGTCTGTTATTGTTACAGTCGTGTTATTAAACGACGCTTTAATGTGAACGATACCAGTTGCTACCGTCCGTTTGACTTTTCTTTTTTTAACCGCTTTTGCCACGTTTTAACCTTTTGACTTCTTTAATTACTTTAATTCTTTAATAAACTAATTTGCAAATTTAACACAGTAAATTCAACATTGAGTAATTACTGTAAACATTAACTGTAAAAATTAAATGTGCGTTAATCGAATTATTCAAGTTATACGATTTAACATTAACATTAACTTAACATAAACATTAACGCAAATCTTTAACTCCTTTTTTACCGGCAACAGTTTTCGCTGGACCTTTACGAGTTCTTGCGTTTGTTCTTGTACGTTGTCCGCGAACAGGTAAACCTTTACGATGTCTCATACCGCGATAACAACCTATTTCCCTTAATCTTGCTATGTTTTGGTTGATTTGACGTCTTAACTGTCCCTCGACAACGTAATTGTTATCAAGAAATGACGCTATTTTAGCAAGATCATTTTCACCTAATTCTCTTGCCCGCAGCGACATATCAACGCCAGCTTGACGGCAAATGTCTCTCGCAATTGCGGGACCTACACCATAGAGATAAGTCAAAGAAATTACTATCGGACGATTATTCGGAATGTCAACACCCAAAAGACGCGGCATAAATTTATTCTCCTAAAATTCAAATTATTCTTTTCAAAAAATTACCAACCAACCGGCAGATAAACAAACGATTCCACTTCAATATCAATTTCAAATTATCCTTGACGCTGCTTATGACGCGGATTCACACAAATTACATAAACTCGACCTCGACGTTTAACAACTTTACAGTTTTCACAAATACGCCGAACACTCGCTCTAACTTTCATTTTACAATCTCCTCTGTAGTAAATTTAATTTGTCCGCTTGCTTGTTTGCTCACTTGTCCGCACGTTAATTTCGGTTTATCACAATTTTTCAAGCTGCTGCTTATTTTTCGGAAAGCAGACTTTTTAATGAATAACCAGCTTTCATATTGCCGAAATTACGATACGTATAGTTTACAGATGTCGATTAATCTAAATCTGAAACGGGGCTTTTACGCTTTAAATTCACCAATTTTTCAAGTGTGAACACAGTTTAATCGAAAAACAAACTCTGATAGAAACTATGTTCTAAACAAAAAATCATCATTCTGTCTTTGCGGACACTGTTATTATTTCTTACTGTATATTCACCGTTCCCAAAAACAAAGAGACAAATTTTATTGCAAGTTCAATAGTTGACAAGTACCCCCCTGCCGCAAAACAAAAAAAAATTGAAATATATCAGTGAAACCTTTGAGAAATTCCGCCGAAAGATTTAAGATTTAAGATTTAAAATTTAAGATTCCAAATTTCAGATTTAAGATTTGAAATCTTAAATCTGAAATTTTAAATCTGAAATTACCGCAATCTGAATTTTATATTTTTTAAGTTTCCGGTACTGTACCATGCGGCAAAACCTAGAGGTTTGTACGAAACAGTTTCTTCTCGAAGTGAGATTTTTCTGTTTTTGTATTCAAGATTTACAACTTGTTTCTCTTCTGATTTTTTTTCTCCATCTTTACCTGTAATCCAAATTTCGATTTTACTTTTTGTTACAATAATTCTGAATTTATACCATTCATTATCGTTGAACGTGTACATGTCGAAAGATTCATTTTCCGAAGCGTCTATTCCGTCGATACAACTTAGCCCAATAGTCGAACCGCCCCATCCTCCGTTTACAAATGTACAAAAATCTTTACCGACAGGAAAAGTTATCGCAGCGAAAAAATCACTTCCCTCGATCCGTTTCGCTTCAAAACAGATTTCATAATCACATTGCGGAAACTTGCGAACATATTTCATTCCTTCCATTCCAGCAATAGAATTAATTACAATCACACCATTTTCAACTCGTACATTTGGTTTTTTCTTGATATTGTTTTTTTCATTTCGATTTTTTGTAACATTATTTTTTTCTGTATCAATTTTTTTCGATTCTGTTTTTTTCGATTCGACTGTTTTCAATTCATATTCGAGTACGGGTATCCATCCGTCAAGATTTTTACCATTGAACAACGATTGCCACTTCTGTTTTGAATTATCTTCCGCCGACAACATCGACACAAACAAAAATACACTAACTAAAAAATAAACTGTAATTTTTTTCATCTTAATTGAGAATGTCAAAATACCTGACATTCAGTAAAAGGGTTAAACTGTTCTCTCTTTAATGAGAAATAAATTTGAAACATTGAGAATATTCCGCTAATATGCTGCCGAAAATTTAGTAATATATCAGTGAAATTTTTACATTCATCCTTAAAATTCATAATTCCAAAAGAATTTGAAAAATAAAAATTCCACTGAGTATATTATCTTTACTTTTCAGTTTGAGCTGTTTGTTTACTTATCGAAAAGCAGCAAGCAGACTTTACTGAAAACACTTTTGTTATAACTGAAATTCATAGCACGATACGTATATATTATAACGTTACAACAAATGATAAACCGCCGGATAATTGATGATTGCTCTTACCTTTGTTGAATATTTTACTGTCAAATTTATCGTAACGAATTTCAGGTTTGAGAGTCAATGATTTTGTTAATGACCAATTCGCACCTAACGATAAATTTGTATGTCCTTCGTCACCGAATAACATTCCGGTTGCAAGTCTTCCGCCTAAATAATTCCTCGTTCCGATATAATACGTATATTCAGCACGGCATCCAATTGTAAGTTTATTATTATATTTGTACGTTAATTCCTGATTTATTCCATAAGCACCTCTGTTTTGTTTTGTTCTATTAAAATTAATATCGTTGAGAGTCCACTCGAATGTGTAATTCAATCGTTTACTAATATTAACGCCGACAATTAACGAATGAATGAAATAATCATTGTCAACTCCAATTCTAACTCTTTCATCTGATCCGGCGATTGCGGCATATTTAAGATTTATTCTATTGTTCAGCTGATAATTAAATCCGCCTAAGAATCCGCCGTTGTCTGACGAATCGAAAGTTGCGCCTCGTAATAAAATATCCGTTGTGTCAATTCCGTTTGTCCAACCGCCGAAAATTGTCAATCTTTTGTTGACAGTCCACGTTGCCAAAATACCGCTTTGCGTTGCTGGATATAAACCTGATGCAGCCGGCAGCGTATAGAAAAATCTGTACGGTGCAACAGGTGAATTACTGCCCAAAGGCGAAAGAAATTTACCTGCTTTTAAATTGAAATTTTTATAACCTGCCTCGAAATAAATTTGACCTAACGCCGAATAATAATCGCCGGTTCCCCAACTTCCGCTGCCTTTATAGCCGTTTTGAGAACGTCCATGACCAGCTGCGAATTCAAGTCCCGCCGATTGTAACAATATCGCATCGGTACCAAATGCAAAATCAAAATGAGTTCCAAAATCCCATCTGTGCCGAGCGTCGATATTACGTCCGCCGCCGATGATCAATTGATTCACCTGAATAGAACTGTGTCTTGCGTTAATTAACGACAATGTGTTACCGCTGGTAATATCGTGCAGTCCTGAAGTGTAAGTATCAGTTTGACCGAACTCATTGGCAAACACTCCCATCTGAAATACCGTGTACAATCCCCACGATGACTTTGGCTTACTGCCGCAAACAGCATCACAAGGATCGACTTCTTCAACTTGTACGCAGTCTTCAATACAAACAGGATCACAAGGATTATTAAACCTGTCAAAAAGACCCGCCTCAACATTGATATTCACACAAAATAAAATCACAATCGAAATTGCGATTCCAAGACATTTCACGCATGTCTTGTTAAAAAAAATGTTCATCATTTCAATTCTCTCCAATTCTGTTTTTAACTAATTAAATTTTTTTTCAAATGACTCCGCAATTTTCGTACAAAATTTCACTATGGAAAAACTCTAATTGTACGAACAAATTTTAAGTTGTTCTCACTTGAATATTCGGTTAAAACTATTTTGTTTAACAATTGTAAATCGGTTTTAAGTTTTTTTGTGCCGCCGAAATTCATAGTGTACGATCATAAAATCATAGTGTACGATACGTATATTACGTATATTTTGTGTGAAGAATCAAAATTTCACTTTTGAATTTTTGTTAATTGATTTAGCTTGCAAATCAGAATTTTGATTTACATTGACAAACATTAAGTTCTAAAGTGTATTATGAGTCAAATCGCGGAAGCCTACCGGGTTGGCGAGGTACATCGTCACGAAATAAAAAATTATTTAAGAAAAAATTGTTTAACTCTATTATCAAAATATTTGCAAAAGAAACCGAAATACAAACAAAACATACAACCGATAAACACACTGAAATTACGAAATATCAGAATCAATCATACAAATTAACAAAAATATATTTATTAGAATAACCCTTTGATAATTATTTGTAATATATAATAGTCAACGTCGAAACATAACCTTACTTGACTAAAATCATAAAAGAGCGACAATTTCGGCTTTTCAAGAAATTAAATTTTGATTACAAATTTATGATACTTCAATTTTGAACACAAAAATTCAAACACAAAAAAAATTTTACAGATTATTGTCAAGAAATTAATTTATAAGGAATTTCTAAAAAATCATTTTTTATTTAACACGATGAAATTAAATTTGAAAACCGAATTTCAAAACTAAAACCATAGGAGATTTATTTATGTCGAACTGGCTTACTATAACTTGGGAAAGCACTCGGTTACGTCTTTTGGTTGCACGATTGCAAGGCGGAACCGCAACTTTCGAATACGCTGAACAATTTTCGTTACAAAAAAACGAAAACGAATTACCTCTCAAAGAACAACTAATTCAATTCGTACAAAAAAATCGGTTAATTAAAGCCGACACGATTGTTTTACTTAACCGCTCCGATGTCGAAGTCAGACCGATGGTTTTCCCTCCGGTTCCGGTTGATGAGCTTTGCGATCTGGTACGATTTCAAGCGATAAAAGAATTTAATGTTTACGATCAAAATTCGCCTCTCGATTTTTTTGTAACGAATAAATTTGAGAATATTTCACGCAGCGCACTCTTTCCGGCTGTTTTTAAGTCATCGGGAAACGATAACTCAACAAATCGTAACTCTACATCAGGCGGCGAATCTAAACCGAATGTTTCAAATAATACGCCTATTCATTTACTCGCTTCTACAATTCGCCGTGAGTTATTTCAGAAAATAAATAAATTTTGTGAAGACGCTGGTCTCAACTTGCGCCGTATTTTATTACGTCCGTGTGAGTCGGCATATTTGTTGAAATTTTCCAGCAATTTTAATCCGGTGCGGACAATCTTACTTCTTGAACTCGATACCGACGAAACTGCACAAACGGTTTTATATCAAGGTGATCCTGTATTTATACGTTCACCGAAAATTAGTCCTCCGTCAGATGTAACCAATCCGGATTTTATTGCGGTTCTAGCAGCAGAATTGCGCAGAACAATGATCGCAGTCCGTAATGAAATTCAAGGAGTCACAGTTGATGACATCATAATTTGCGGCGGTGATTCGCATTTTACTGAATTATCACGATTACTCTCCGAAACTCTCAATATGCCGGTAAAAACTTTTAATCCGTGGGTCGATCATAAACTATTGAGTTCAAAATCGAGATTCACAAAAAACGGCACAATGAGAATAACAGATAAACTCAATAACAATTTAACATCTGGTAATGTGCTTAATCCTGAACGTTATACCGCACTGATTGGTTCAATTTTACGAGCCGGCAAAAATGTTCAAAGCGATATTGATTTCTGTAATCCGAAACGCCGGCCTGAACGAATCGGATACCGTGTTTTTGCAAATATCGCAGTTGTTGCCATTTTTTTATTACTCGCCGGTTGGATCGGTTATGAATTTAACGTGCAATATTCTTTGTCAAAAGAAACCAAAAAATTGTCAAACCAAAAAACTGAACTTGAACGAACTGCTAAATCAATCGCACCAGCACGCTCGCAATTACAGGCAATAGAAAATTGGTACGTCGATAAAATAGATTGGTTTGAACAACTAGGATGGCTCAGCCGAAACGCCCCGGAACCAAGAGATATGATGCTGACAACTTTGACTTTGTCGGCAACAGGCGGTTCAATGAATTTCACTTCGTTAGTTCGTGATTCGTCAATCGTTTCGCCAATGGAAGAAAAATTTAGATCAAACAATCACGATGTCAAAACAGGAGAAAAAAGCGAGACACGTACTAATTCTCAATATCGTTATCAAGTTACTTTGTGGGTCTATTTGACAAAATCAGATTGGAATTTAACTCCAATAGAAGACGAACCAATAATTGAACCTATCAAAGAAGATAAAAACAAAAAATCAACTCCAACTCCAACTCCAAATACAACTCCAACAAATACATTACCAACACCGCTGACAACAGGAATATCTATTCAACCTGTACCAGTTTCATTGACACCGTATTCATCTAATGTACAACCTTCGGCGGCTGCTCTGCCAAACGTGCAACCTAATTTACCAACAATATCGGAATCAGATCCCGCCGCAAATCCGTCAACAATTTCAAATCAACAATATGACAACATGCCGCCGACAAATATTGAAAATGGAGACGATTATAATCCCGATGAAGAATTTCACGACGAAAATATTGATGAAGATGAATAATATACGGTGATGAATAATATACGTATCATTCTAAAAAATCCGGCGGCATCCGGCGGCATAATTTTTATTCTGCTATTTATAAAAAGGGCGGACGAAAAATAAATATTACGTTTAATCTTTAAGCGGTTCTCCAGCAAGGTAGGATTGAAAAAGATAATCGGGATTCTCGAAATACATACTGCTGTTGTAGGCGTCTATTTGGGGTGAAATCCATGAACTATAAACTTCCGTCAGAGCATTCGAATAAGGAATATTTTTGTAACCCGCAACCGCAGCAATTAAACGTTTATAAACTTTGCCAATATCAAAATAAGTCGGCACATGATAACGGCAATCGGCAACATTATCAAATATTCCCGTCGGAATAGAATATTTTTCGACAAAGTCTGAAACAAGTTTATCCATATCTTCACAATGATAAATATCTGCAAGTTCAAGTAAATGTTCAATCGCCGCAAGTCCGAACCGGTTGACAACTTCTTTCCGTACAATAAAATCTCTGTCCAAAATCTTTGTGAAAAGAAACAGATTTTAATTGCGGCGTTTGAATCTCACAATAACTCCCATGATAAATGATCATTTTATTGTTCCTAATATCAGAATTAGTGGTGTATAGTGGTTAGTGGTCAGTGGTTAGTTCGCATGCGGAGATTAGTACCGAATCTAAAATTCGAATCAATAACCACTAATCCGATTGGTTTGAAATTCAGGGCTGGTTTGAAATTCGGGGTTGGTTTGAAATTCGGGGCTGGTTTGAAATTATTAAAAGGAATTGTGTCTCTACATTGTTGGTGATTGTATGAGTTTTAACATGCCGGAAATATTTCACTAAAAAATTTTCACTGAAATATTACATTACTATTTTTCTTTTGTCGGTAAATAATCTTTTGCTCTGTTAGAGCGAAAAAGGAATAAACGTAAAAGTTCGTTTAGGATTTTTGTTTGCAAATCGAAAGGAATTTCAAAATAAGAAAAAATCAAATGATCAATTTGTTGCTGAATTGCCGTTTGCAATCGATCCTGTAAATTGCAAGGTGTTCCCATTTTGTTAATTATTGACCGGATGTTTTTTTCTTCCGCAATCGGAAAATACAACGGAAACAATTTTATGTCTGCCGCCTCCGACTTTAATAAACCTCCGCCTAAATTTTTCCTTCCTGAAATTTCACGATAAAGAAAAAATAAACTCGAATTACAAAATAACCAAACGTTTAATATTTTCAAACTGATCTCACTTGAATTTTCGATTCGAGCCGTCGGCTTATTTATCGGAATGCAGGTTTTACTGAATCCGCTTTTAAGTTGCCGAAAATCATCATACGATACGGATATATCATCTATATCATCTATATCATCCGGCGTTTTAATATAAACATCAACAAAACTGTTCGATAAAACATTCTCTTGTAATAATCCGGCAAAATGCAAAGAACCAATACCTCGCGGCATAATTATGACAGGATATTGACGAGTAAATGATTTGCCCGCACCGAATTCTTCCGCATTTATCGTTTCAAAAATTGAACGGTCATGTTTATTCGGCTTAAACGAATGATAAAGAAAATAAGAAAAATCGGAATAAACGTACTCATATTCTTTGAAAACCGCATTGATAATATTTTCCTTTTGACAGAATTTCGATTTTTCGTCTTTTGAAATAAACGTTTTTCTATTTACGTTAATACCTTGTCCAACAGAGTAGAATGATTGATCGATTTTTTTACCGTATCGAATTACTTTTGTCAGGACAGACAATATTTCATTATCAGTTGACATAATCATTCCCCATTTCAAATCAGATAAAATACTGTTTTGTAAATTAAATGATTTCTCATTTTTTGCTGCAATTGTTGTGCTTTCTTTATCCATCATATCGAAACATATTTTTTTTATTTCTGATTGTTTTTTGAACATTGCAATAACAGTATTTACATTTGCGTTCTGTTTATAAAAATGCCGAAAAGGGCTATCGGTTATTTTTATATATTGCAGCGTTTTAATTAAAAATTGTGTTGTCTTTACTCCGTAATCTGTATTTAACCAACCGTTTTGAACGATCAAAATTCCAATTCCTTGATCGTTAAGCAAGGTCATTGAACGCGGAAAGAAGTAGATCAGTAAATCCGACCCTTTCGTAATATATTGTGATAAATGACCAAATTCTGTTTTAACTTGGTTCTGATATTGTTTTTTTAATTCATCTGAAATAGATGCACTTCGAGATTCCACGTATGGCGGATTACCGATCACAATATCGAAACCGTCTGTAACACCGAACATCCATTGCGGGTCGAAAAACGGTGTTGACTTTGTTTGATCGTATGGATTCCATTGTAACAACAAATCAGCCGTTTCATGTGATAAATCACCGGTGTCTTTCATTAAAATACTCAATGTTTTACGTAATGATTCATCGTATTCTTGCAGCCGTTTTTTTTCTTGTAACGTACTTGCTGTGATATGCTGTTCTCGAGTTAAGAATAATTGTTTAATGGTTGTTTGAATAGCCGGTAATTCTAATTTTCGTTGGTTATCCTTTTTCAATCCGATAAGTGTATTCGCACAGACAAATTTCGTTTCAAGATTAGGAAGAGGTTCGATTCCGTAATTATCTTTTTTCTTGTCGGGAATAATCTCTTGAATAAGCGATAAGAATAATCGGAGAACAGTAATTTGAACAGCAATTGGTTGTAGGTCAACACCGTAAATGACTTTTTTCAAAATCTCTAATTTTTTATGATAACGTTCATTTTGTGAAAGTTTTTTATCAGGATCAATTCGCCGAATAATTTCATTCATAACGCCGCACGGAAAAGCTCCCGAACCGCAAGCGGGATCAAGAATTTTACATTGCAATAAATTTTTTTTCGGATCGTTTTGTAAATAAGAGTCCAAACTTTCGCTCACCATGTAATCAACAATTTCACGCGGCGTATAAAAACTTCCAGTAGTTTTACGGCGATTTTCTTTCGTGTCGGCGTCAATACACGCAAGCAAACTTTCAAAAACTTTACCGATAAATTCAGGGTCAATTGTTTGTGTGTATTCCAAATCAAATAAATTGTCAACAGTTAATTTATACTTATATTTTGACAGCAAGCGGATTATTCCTTCTACATCATATTCGCCATCGAGTTCTTTGATTCGTGTTTTGTGTTTTTCAACAAA
>JAITKS010000315.1 GCA_031278315.1 Planctomycetaceae bacterium
ATAAACAATCACAGTTTTTTAGACAACCCTACTTTTCGCGGAATGCGTTACAATCTTTTGAAAACTTTTGATAAAATCTACATTCTTGATTTGCACGGCAATGCCAAGAAAAAAGAAACTGCATCCGACGGCAGCGAAGACAAAAATGTGTTTGATATTCAACAAGGCGTATCAATCAACATTTTTGTAAAAACTCCAAAGACAAACACCCAATCCGCACAAATTTATCATTGCGATTTATTCGGCAGACGTGAGGAAAAATACAATTATCTTTTGAACAACAATTTGCAATCTGTAAAATGGAATAAATTACCGATTGTTGCACCAAATTATTTTTTCGTTCCAAAAAATTTTTCATTAAAAGAGGAATACGAAAAGGGATTTAAAATTATCGAATTATTTACCAAAAATTCTGTGGGAATTGTTACGGGAAATGACGAATTAAATATTTCTTTTTCTGTTGATGAGCAAATACAAAAATTAAATGATTTAAATCATTTAAAAGAAGATCAATGGCGCACTAAATATCAACGAGCGCAAGATTCTACGAGTTGGAAATATGTTCCTGCAAGGCAAGAAATTGTTAGTAATATCGATAAAAACAAAATAATATCTATTTCCTATCGTCCTTTTGATATGCGTTATACATATTACACGGGGAAATCAGGCGGTTTATATTCACGCCCGCTTTTCCAGGTAATGCAGCATTTTATTAAAGGTAAAAATTTGGGATTGATCTGCAAACGCGGATTTGTAGAAGATGCCTCGCCTATTTTTATTACAAAAAATATTACAGAATTTAGATATTGGTCGAGAGCGGGAATGCAAGGCGGTGATTATGTTTTTCCTCTTTACCTTTATCAGGAAAATTTTGGAAAGACAAAAAAAGTAACGAATATGAAAGAGGAGATTGTCAACAAAATTGCAGCAACAATAGGTGTTGACAAAGTAAATGAATTACAGATTTTTGATTACATTTACGCTGTTCTACATTCGTCATTATATCGTGATCGTTACAAGGAATTTTTGAAAATAGATTTTCCGATTATTCCTTATCCTGACAACCTCAAACAGTTTGAACGATTGGCAGACTTGGGCGAAAAATTGCGAAAGTTGCATTTGATGGAAAATGTGAAAATTCAGCAAAACATTGCTAATTTTCCTATTGCCGGTACAAACGAAATCGACAAACCTCGATACAGTAATAACAAGGTTTTTATCAATAAAGATCAATATTTTGACAATGTCCCGCTTTCTGCTTGGGAATTTTACATCGGCGGTTATCAACCCGCACAAAAATGGCTAAAAGACCGCAAAGATAAAAAATTAGATTTTAACGATGTCCAACATTATCAAAAAATAATTACCGTCTTGTGTGAAACAAAACAGATAATGAAAGAGATAAATACAAATTTAAAGAAATTAAAATAAAAAATTGCTTGTAAAACCAATTAGATTTGTGTAGATACTTTTGATGTGATCATTAGGTATTCATTTAAAATTCCGGTAATCATCAATAAATTTTGTCATAACTGCAACAGTTTAAAACGAATCAGAATATCAATTTTTTCATTTTCATTGGCACATTGTTTTAATAATTTGTGATACGCTATTACTGTGTGTTTCTTGTAAAATAATACGGTTGCGAATTTCGTTTTTGTAATCATTTAGTTCGCTGAACAGCTGGTTGATTTGTTTTTCAACAGGAAGTGAAGTTACGTTTGATAATGACTCATTTAGTAATGCAAGTATATCTGTATTAGAAGATTTTATTTCGTCTTCAAAATAAAGTTCATACACGCAGGCATCTATTATTTTTTCAAAATAAGCAACAATATTTTCATTTGTAACTATATTTGAAATTGTTGTATTTCCATGCCGTTTAAGAAAAACAATATAACCTACAAGTGAAATTATAGGTTGTTGCTGAGATAATTGAATGTTCTTTATCGGTAACGATTTTATATGATTGGGATAAAAATGAGTACCGTCATAAAGTAATTCACTAACATAAAATTTGATAAGCCGAGAATTTAAGATTCCTTGAGCATAAAAATAATTAAATTTTTTAGAATATTCTATTTTCTCATTTGTTATCGTTCTGATTATTGTCTGATTTTTTACATGTTCCAATAAATACCATAAAACTAAAACTACGACAGAATCATTACAATAAAAATCGTCATCATCATAAATAAATCTCAATTTTTCTATATCGCTTAAAGTTCTGATACCGACAAGTTTTTTGTTTTCAAATAATTCCGAAAACATGGGATTATACATTACTGTAGGTTGATAATTAAGGAAAGAATAAGATTTTATTGTCCATTGTCCCATATCTTTACCTTCAAAATATTTTTTATAATTTCCGCCGTTGTTATTACTATGGATAAATGATTCTTTCTTTAATCCAAGTTTTTCGCTGCTTGGACGAAGACCATAATTCACTGAAAAAATATTATCGGCTTTAATCGTATTTTGTTTTATTTTATTGAGAATCTCAATTTTTCTATTCGTGAGATTTATTCTGAAATTATTTTCATCTGTTTCATTAAAAATATTTTGATCTAGAAAATTGTAATTTAAGTGTACAAATTTGTCTTCATCTTTTTTTGTTTGAATGTCAATTATTCTAATATTTTTGTTTATGAAATTTGATTTTTGAAGATTAAAAATACAAGTTCTAACAGTTGCCGATTTAAAAATATCGTAATTAAAATTTATAACAGAATGAATATGATATTTTAGAAATTCTTTTCGCAAAAATAATCCGTAACCTTGTGAGAGAAATTTATTTGAAGTAATATAAGATAATTGACCATTAGGTTTTAACAAATCAATTGCCTTCTCATAAAACAAAACATACAGATCATATTTTTGATATGCTGTTCTAAATTTACTGATATTGTCTTTTATTGTTTTATCAATTTTTTCCACATTAACGTATGGCGGATTTCCGATAACAATACTGAAACCATTCGCAATGCCGAACATCCATTCGGGATCGAACCAGTCGGCGATTGTGTTTGGAGCGTACGGATCCCAATCGGCAATTTTGTCTGCAATTGTTTCACGCAAGCCTATTTTTATTAACTCTTCCGCAATTTGTTTGCGAAGTTCTTTATCGTCTTTTTGTAATTTTAATTTTTTAGGCCGCGTGTCGGCAGTGAAATATTGACGCCGTATTTCTTTGAGCCGCTTTTCTAATTCCCTCACAACTTTCTGTGCAAATGATTGTTGCGAAGGACGCTCAATTCCAACAAGCGTATTCGCCGCAACAAATTTCGTTTCTAAATTCG
>JAITKS010000425.1 GCA_031278315.1 Planctomycetaceae bacterium
CTTTATTAATTGTATGCTCCAACATACGGAAGGAGCTAATTAAGTGTCGTCCCTGCGGGACTTAACAGGTATGTGATTGATAATTTAAAATTCGTAAACAACCAAAAAAACGAAAACAATTATTCCACTGATATATTTCGTTTATTTCATATTCTCAAAAAAATCGTGAAATATCATAAATCATTAGAGAATGACACAATGAAATAATAAATTAAAGAGTTACTCCCATTAATGCCGATTTCAAAATGCCTCTATACGTATCGTACTATTGAAATTCAGTGATACAAAAGCGATTCACTAAAAAGCCGGCTTGTCAATAGATAAGCCGGCAAATCAAATCGAAAATCCAAGTAAGAATAGTTTAAAATATTACTAAAATTTTAATTTTTAGGTGCTCAAAATTAACAATTCAATTGAAAAATTACAAATTTTTCATTAACCATTAACAACAATAATCCAATGTACAAAAATTTTTCACTAGCGGTAATTTTGCTTTTCGTTTTTTCAATTGTGTCAGAAGTTCGGTCAACGGAATTTACAATTGTAAACGAAGCTGAAGTTCTTTACGGGAAAGGCGTACACGCTTTTTTCGAGGGTGATTACAACAGAGCAATCGAAATATTTAAAAAAGTTGAATACCTTGCATCTGAAGACCCTCGCCCATATTTCTTTATGGCGATTGCTCATTACAGATTAGACAAAAAATCAGCGGACGCAGATAAATATTTCAAAAAAGCTGCTAAACTCGAATGGGACGGAAAAGCCGTTCACGAATACGATGTTGCCGACGCTATAAGTAGAATACAAGGTAATGAACGTTTACACATTGAACAATATCGGACACAAGCAAAAATCGAATGGCAAAAAACAAATTCAATTAAAGAAAACATAAAATACGGACAACAAAACGCAACTGATAAAAAAATTGTTGCTGATATTTCAAAAGCTTTTGTCGGCTCGGCAGAGTTCGGAGCGAGTTCGCCCGATCCTTTCAAAAACGATAAAAACAACTTGCAGACAAATAATTCAAACGACCTTCTAACAAAAATTATCGATTCTGCCAAACCAATAACTGGAGACCCAACAGAAACAATAAATATTTCTACAAACGACGGTAATTACGATCTAAGTCCTATTGAAGGACCAATTCAAATCGAGGGACAGATGATTATTGATGAAGATGATATTTTTGCAGAATTCGACGATAACCCCCAAAAAAATAAGTCAAATACCGATTTAATTAAAGTTGATAATTCTGACAAATCTGATAATTCCGATAATTCCGATTCAACCAATATTAACGAATCAGAAGATCAAGCCGAACCAATAAATCCCGACAACGAAGAACAAGCGGAACCAATCATTTAGTAGATCGGAACCGTTAAAAAGTAAAATTCATAACAGACTATTACAACTTAAAGTATCCGTGAGATATTTGTAAATCACTAGTAGAGACGCAAAGTTTTGTGTCTTTATGAACTCTTTTTTGTCCGCGAGTTTTCACGAATGACCGCTAAATTTTTTTCGTGAAAATTCGTGTAAATTCGCGGATAAAATGAGACCAATTATTTTAATTTATCTATTCTGAAAATTTTGTTGATTCTATCTAAAAATTGTTTTTAAGAAGTTATCTCAATTTATTCTGTATGCGCCGGTAGTTGACATGAATTATATAATTGCTTAACATATTCACTTTCTGTTTTGTAGATTTAATTGTTCTTACTTTAAGTTTCGATAATTGTTGTAAGCTTACCTATTTCGAATCCGGCTGTTAAGGTTGAACTTCCGAAATTTATTGATTTATTGTGAGAACAGACTGTTTGTAATTGAATTATACCATTTTACATTTTCGATTTTTACAAGATTTTTTGGATCAATAATTCATATTTCAACCGGTCAATTTGTATAGTGATAAATAATTCGTATTATGAATTTCGGCGATACAAATGTGCATTCCGTAAAACCTGATGCAATATGTAAACAAACAAATCGAATCGAAAATTCAAGTAATAGTACGTTAAAAAAATTTTTTTGAATAAAGATATGCTCAATTCAATAGTTCTTGTTAAACAAGTTCCCGACACATCGAATATAACATCAGATGCAATGAAAGAAGACGGCACGGTTAATCGTGCTGCATTGCCTACAATTTTTAATCCAGACGACTTACATGCACTTGAAGCAGCATTAGAGTTGAAAGATCGTTACGGCGGCAAAGTAACAGTCGTTTCGATGGGACCTCCGAAAGCAGCAGAAATATTACGGGATACTCTTTATCGCGGAGCCGATAGAGTAATCTTAATTACAGATAGACGCGCGGCGGCAAGCGATACTCTTGCAACAAGTTACATTCTCTCACAAGCGGTGAAAACTATCGGTGATTACGATTTCGTTTTTGCCGGACGGCAGGCAATTGACGGCGATACGGCTCAAACTGCTCCTCAATGTGCGGAAAAGCTAGGAATCCCGCAAGTTATATGTCTAACTGAAATCATAAACATTGATAAAGGACTTGCAACTGTCAAACGTGATATCGGAAATGGTTGGGAGATTCTTAATGTAAAACTGCCTGCTCTTTTTACTGTTGCTGAATCGGCAAATATCCCAAGAACACGAAGTGCAAAAAATATTATGCGGCATAAAAATGACAAAATTAGTGCCGAAATTTCAACTGAACAAATAGATAGTTATAAATCATCTGGGAGACTAATTGAGCAATGGAATCTTGATGATATTAAAGCTGATACAGCACGTTGCGGTGCAGCAGGTTCACCAACGAAAGTGTTTAAAATTCAGTCGGTAGTTCTAACCAAAGAAGGTTACACCGACATTCCGCCGACACAAGAAGGAATCTCAACTTTGATCAATGAATTAGTATCTATTAAAACAATCTAATTAAAAATAAAGGAGACTTGTGATGAATTTGTAAAAAAATTTTGAAATGTTTTTGAAAGACACATCCAAAGAAAGGAGCAAGACAATTTGTTTTGTTTGACCATAACAATAAAGTGTCCGGCATTGTTTGATATTAGCATATTAAAAAAATAACGTCATTGTTATGGTTTGTTTTCGATAGAATAAATTTAATAACACGGAAAGAACAATGACAACATTAACATTACAATTAGAATTACCTGATAATTGTAAATTGAGCGAACAAGAAGCCAAAGCATCACTAGTTTTGAAGTTATACGAAGACGGTAAGTTAAGTGCTGGTAAAGGTGCAGAAATACTCGGAATAACTATGCGGAAATTTATTGAAACGTATGGAACCGTTTGTGGTATGACGTCAGAAGACCTTCGTCGCGATTACGAAAATGCCTGCCAAGCGAGCAGACATCTGAATAAAAAACGATTAAAAGAAAAAAAAGAGCATGCGTTTTCCTAAAATTATCATTTCGGATACGAGTTGTTTTTTCGATAGAATAAATTTAATAACACGGAGAGAACAATGACAACATTAACATTACAATTAGAATTACCTGATAATTGTAAATTGAGCGAACAAGAAGCCAAAGCATCACTAGTTTTGAAATTATACGAAGACGGTAAGTTAAGTGCTGGTAAAGGTGCAGAAATACTCGGAATAACTAAGCGGGAATTTATTGAAACATTTGGAACCGTTTGTTGGACAACATCGGAAGACCTTCGTCGCGAATACGAACTCGTTTGTCAATTTAGCCGGCATCTGGATAAACCATCAATATTGAAAAGTGTGTAAGATAATAGAGAACAATGACAACATTAACATTACAATTAGAATTACCTGATAATTGTAAATTGAGTGAACAAGAAGCCAAGACCGCATTGGTTTTAAAATTATATGAGTTTAGTAAATTGACTGCCGATAAAGGAGCAGAAATACTTGAAATAACCAAGCAGGAATTTATCAAAATGATTGAAACTGTTTGTAATTTAACTCCGGCAGACATTCAACGAGATTATGAAATGGTTTGTAAATTCACGCAGCATTTGAAAAAAACACCTGTGCAAAAAAGAGACCAAAACAGTGTCGTTTCATAAAAATTATTATTTCTAGGATCAACTGCTATTTACTTTTTTATCCATGAATTGACACAAATTAACTCGAAAAAAAATTAGTTGACATTCGTGAAAATTCGGTTTTGATAGAAAACATTATAGAAAACATATTATATATCTGTGAAATTTTTGTTTTTCAACTTTTTTGGATTATGAATTTTAAAACTGTTTATTTGAAACCTTTGAGAGATTTCACTGATATATTACCAACCAATATATTACAATCTTTTTAACTTTTAATTTTTAGTCAATCAAATTATTTGAAAATGGAATTACCTGCTTTAATATATGATTTGGGTTTAATATTGATGGCAGCGGCGGTAATGACGTTGTTGTTTAAGTGGCTTAAACAACCTATAGTTCTTGGTTATCTTATAGCCGGATTTCTTGTTGGTCCTCATTTTCATTTGCTTCCGATGGTACACGATAATAACAGCATCGAGACGTGGTCTAAGATAGGTGTTATTTTTATGTTATTTGGTTTAGGTCTTGAGTTTAGTTTTCGCAAGTTGACACATGTCGGTAAAGCTGCAACGATAACAGCGGCGTTTGAAATAATATGTATGATAGTTATCGGCTATTTAGTAGGACGTATATTAGGCTGGAGTACAATGAGCAGTTTATTTCTTGGTGCTATATTATCGATGTCCTCAACAACTATAATTGTGAAAGCATTTGACGAGCAAAACATGAAAGGCGGAAATTTTGCGTCGATTGTTTTTGGCGTACTTATAGTTGAAGATTTAATAGCGATTTTGCTTTTAGTTTTGCTTGGTTCTATAGCGGTAACGAAAAATTTTTCCGGTCTTGGTTTAATTCAATCTTCTTTTCAGTTGATTTTTTTCTTGATTCTTTGGTTTATTCTTGGCATATATTTATTGCCGTTATTTTTTCGATTATGCCGTAAACTTTTAACAAATGAGATTCTTTTAATTGTTTCGACAGCGTTTTGTTTTATGATGGTCATAATAGCGGTGAAAGTAGGATTTTCGTCTGCGCTTGGTGCATTTGTAATGGGGTCATTATTGGCGGAGACGGTCAAGGGGTCGAAAATAGAGACATTAATAGAACCCGTTAAAGACCTTTTCTCAGCGATATTTTTTGTATCGGTTGGTATGTTGATTAATCCTAAGATACTTATTGATTATTATTGGATAATAATTTTGATGACATTTATAACGATAGTCGGCAAGTATTTTGGCACAGCGATTGGAGCGTTACTTTCAGGATGTACTATCAAGAGTTCGATGCAAGCTGGTATGAGTATGGCTCAGATAGGCGAGTTTTCTTTTATAATTGCGATGCTTGGAACCAATTTGAGTGTAACGCCGGATTATTTGTATCCTGTTGCTGTAGCGGTATCTGCTATAACGACATTTACGACACCGTATTTGATCAAGTATTCGGGGTTAGCGGCGGATAATATGGAGCGGCAAATACCTGTTGGTTTACGTTTATCGCTTTTGCGGTATGAATCGGCGATGCGTGATACCGGCAAGCGCGGTATTGTTGGTTTACTTTGGCGAGTGCATGGTATAAAAATTTTGCTTAATTCTGTTATTGTTGTCGGTATTACGATAGGTTGCCGTTATGCAGCTGCACCGTATATAAATGAAAATTTTATTCATGGTCAACCGATAATATTGAATTATGTAATGTGTCTTGCGGCGGTGATTCTTTCTACACCGTTTCTGTGGGCGATATTTCTTTCGCGGCGTCCCCGATCCGGTGATTATGATACTGAAACTTTAGCATTATTGCAGAGACTTAATTTCGGTGTATTGATTTTAAGATTATTTATAGGATTTATTCTTGTTGGTTTTATTGTAGGGAATTTTTTATCAATTTATGTTTTTTCCGGATTTGTTTTGATTCCTTTTGTTATTTCGTTGCTTGTTTTATTTAGTAATTATTTTGAGCCGGTGTATCATAAATTTGAGATGCAATTTATAACGCATTTAACCGAGAAAGAAAAAGAGGAAATAGCGTCTAAGGCGAAGTTATCTAATCTTGTGCCTTGGGATGTTACGTTGACAGAATTTGAGTTATCACCTAATTCCTCTTTGGCGGCTCAGCCGTTGCGGGAGGCGAAGTTACGCAATCGTTTAGGTGTAGTTGTTGCGATGATAGAGCGGGGCAACAAGCGGCTTATTCCTCCGGGCGGTGATGATTTATTGTTACCGTTTGACAAAATTTTTCTTATAGGAACGGATGAACAGCTTGCAGCTGCGAGGAGTGAAATTGAAGCAGAGCAAACAAATGAGATTGAGATTGGCGGTGATGATGAGATTGGTTTAACATCTGTTTTATTAGAATTAGAGCATCCTTTTGTTGGGCTGATGATTCGCGAGTGTGGTATTCGTGAGTTAGCCGGCGGTTTAATTGTTGGAATTGAGCGGGATGACACTAGACAATTGAATCCGGTACCGGAGGTTGTTTTGCAAGCGAATGATTTATTATGGATTGTGGGCAACAAAAACAGTATAAAACAATTGCAAAACAAAAATTTTGAGTTTTCAACAAGTACAAATATTTATAAAATAGCAATGGGTGATTATTCAGACACAAACTAGTGATTAGTGTATAGTGCTTAGTGGTTAATTCGCATGCGGAGCTGTCACTAATCCTAATCATTAATCTTTGAAAAATTCCGCTGATATATTATGAAAAACAAAGGTGAATTTCTAAAAACCTAATGTAAAAATTTAGTAATATATCAGTGGAATAATTTATTGGTCCAGGGATCGCGGTCGTCTCGACCGCATCTTTAGGCGTTTTGTGTAAAAAAACAGTGCAGGCGGGACGCCTGCGTTCCCGACTAAAATATTTTTAGAAATTCACTTAAATTTAAAATCTAAAATTACAATCTCTCTGTGTTCTCTGTGTTTTCTGTGGTTAATAAAACAAATATTCCACTGATATATTACAAAATTTATTGTTAGAAGGAACGCGGCCGTCTCGACCGCATCTTTAGGCGTTTTGTGTAAAAAAACCGTGCAGGCGGGACGCCTGCGTTCCTCCTAATTTTAGTTTTTATGAGTTTACCGAATATTCCGCTGATATATTAATTCCGGTGATATTTAGTCGGCTCGAATCGAAAATTAAAATGAGAGCAATTTAAAATGTTACCAATTTTACAGGGGGGGATTGAAAGAGATAATATTGTCTATAAGATGTTACACTTTCAAAATGTTTTTGTAGGTCTCTGATTTTAAACTGCTTTCACATTAATTTTTTGGTTTTCTGTTGTTGACAGCGGTATTGTTACTCATCCAGTCGAGGCGGGCGATTCAGTAAAAATTCCTGACGCCGTTTCAGGGCTGGTTTGATTATTCCTTAAAATTACCATAACGATGACCGCAAAAATTCCACTGATTTCCACTGATTTAACACATTTTTCGTGTATTTACAGAAAACATTTTTTCCGTGTATTTAATACTTAAAATAATTTTTAGTTTTTAGATTACCAACTTATTATTCACCTAATTTTACACAAACATAATACTAGCTAATTTTCAATCTAATTTTAGAATGATTTGTTTTTTTATAATTGGTCTTATTTTGATATGTTTTCTATCTGTCGGGGCGAAATCGCTTCGGTCTTTTTCGAGGCATATTTTAGAAGGTTTCGACCTGCATACAGGAAACGATAGAAATAATACATCAAGCAGCGGCTTAAATGGAACGAATGATAATGCCGATAAAACAAGTGTAAAAAA
This sequence comes from Planctomycetaceae bacterium, assembly GCA_031278315.1. Classification (GTDB taxonomy): domain Bacteria; phylum Planctomycetota; class Planctomycetia; order Pirellulales; family Thermoguttaceae; genus WRKP01. Next base: position 7,761 of record JAITKS010000425.1, read on the forward strand.
AGGACGCTCCGCCAAAAAAATTTCACGTATTTTGAAATATCATGATTCGGCATCTGTTGCCGCTGGTATCGGCAGACTAATCGGTGCCGTGATTTTTCTAATCGGTTTAACTTTGTTTCTTATTCGAGATAACAAATTGACCGTTACCGGATTCAATGACGGAACTTTTATTGTTTATCAAAGTTGGTTGATTTTGATTATCGTTACAATAATTTTTCTTGTCGGATTTGAATTTTGGATTCCGCGAGCTGTATCAAAAATTTGGGGAACTCATATCATTTATTATACTTGGTGTATTTGGGATACGCTCTCTATTATTTTGTATCCGTTTATTTTGTGCGACCGATTCTTTGATATTTTTCTACATCGTCTCGCAGGCAAGTCAGATGAGAATGAAGACGAAGGCTCGGCATTTGAAGATGAAATTAGGATGATGGTTACAGAAGGACATCGTGAAGGTTTACTCAAAGAAGATGCAAGAGAAATGATCGAAGGTGTAATGGAGTTAAGTGACTTTATCGTTTCAGAAATTATGACGCCTCGAACTGATATGAAAAGTATTCCTGATAATCTTTCGTGGGAAGAAATGCTTGACGCTGTGATAACTATACCTCATTCACGAATTCCGGTTTATCGTGAAAATCGGGATGAAATAATCGGCGTAATTCATTCGAAAGACATACTCAAAGAACTTGCGGTATCGGATGCAGCTAATCGCCGAGCTTGGACTGATTTAATGAAAGAGCCTCTTTTTGTGCCGGAAACGAAACCTGTTGCGACTCTTTTACAAGAATTTCAAAATACAAAACCTGCAACTGCCGAAGATGAAACTACGCAACGTGCGAAGGGTCATTTAGCTATCGTTCTGGACGAATACGGAGGTGTTGCAGGTATTGTTACGTTGGAAGATATTTTAGAAGAAATCGTAGGCGAAATATTAGACGAACACGACCCTATGGTTGAAATCATTGATATTTGTAAAGTCGGAAATGATACGTTTGAAGTTTTAGGAAAAGTACGAGTCGATGAGTTAAACGAAAATTTACATCTAAACTTACCGGAAGATGAAGACTACGACACTGTCGCAGGATTTATCTTTTCAACATTAGGACATGTCCCGGAAGTCGGCGAATCGGTAGAATATGAACACGAAACACAAAGAGCTGCTTTCACCGTAATAGAAGCAACAAGACGAAGAATTGAAAAAGTTAATGTTAAAATATATTAATTCGTAACTTCAAAAAAATTGAAAAACAAAATTCCTCTGATATATTACAATTTCAAACCGAAGCCCTGAAAGGACGATCGGAATAATTGTGATTAGTAATTCAAACTTA
>JAITKS010000439.1 GCA_031278315.1 Planctomycetaceae bacterium
GGAGTCTCTGTTTTTAACGGAAAAGATTGGAAAAATTATGACGTTATCGACGGTCCCATCGGTGAACGAATTTTCGATATAAAAATTTGTCCAAAAGATGGAGACGTTTGGATCGCAACATCTGCCGGAATTTCTCGATACAAAATTGATTCAGATAATTGGGAACATTTCACCCGCGAAGACGGATTACTCGAAGACCAAGCGTCGGTTCTTGCTTTCAAAGATGACGGAACTTTGATCGTTGGAACTCAATGTCACGGATTAGCGATTTTTAATCGTAATATTAAAGGCGAATACAGACACTTGAAAAATATTGTTGCGCCGGATCGATTTGGTCCCAATAATATTAGTCCTGTTCCGCTAACACCGAGAGGAGAAGGTTTGCCGTCGAATTTGATCAATGATATTCTTGTAACGAAAAATCAAGAGACAGAAACAATTTGGATCGCAACCAATGCCGGACTCGTGAAATTAAATAGCGATTTCAGAAAAATCGAATATTGGCGGGGCAAAGATTATGATGACAAAGTCAAAGGACTCTACGGCGGTGCGCCAAAAGATTGGAAACCTGCGCCGAAAGAAATAATTGATCAACTCTTACCGGAAGATTATTTGACTTGTCTAGCCGAAGACGAACAAGGTGTAATTTGGATCGGCACAAGACAAAGCGGACTTAAAATCGCCGATCCTAAAACGGGCAAACAAGCATTCGGTGATCTGAAACGAATGGGATTACCTGATAATTTCATAACGAAAATTCTGATGTTTAGCGAAGGCGATTATTGGGTCGGATTTTACGGCGGCGGAATTGTCAAACCAATCAAACCGTATAAATTAGTTGATCGAAAACCAATACAAACCAAATTTAACAAAGCTAAAACATTTTCCGTTGCGCAAAATGACTTTCCGAAATTACCCTCTCCAATAAAGCCGCCGACAACTGACGAATTAAAATTAATGCAAACCAAACTTGAAAACTTAAAAGCACCGTTACCTCAAATTTACGCCGCATATTACGGCGAAGATTGGAAAACTCAAGGTGATTGGATGGGACGAGCTTTCAAACATTGGGCAGTTATGTGTGGTGCTGTAGCTCCTTTGAATCATCCTATTTATTTTTTAGATCTGACATATACGGTAAACGATTTTATTGGTCCCAATCGTCGAAAAGATGATTGTGTGCGACGTTGGGTTCACTGGTTAAAGACAGATAACCCGCGTACTTTATGGGATCCATTTAATGGTTATCGCCGTCAATCGGAATGGGATGATCACGGCGAGGCTTATTCGATGTCAATGGATGGTCCCGATTTGTGGTATTTATTAGAAGTTAAACATAAAGGTGTTTTTCGTGTTGGAATGTATTTTTTCAACAAAGACGGACATGCCGGAAATAATCGTTTGCGGGATTATATGATAGAAATTTATCCGACATCGCATAAATGGACGAAATTTGATAATTGGCCGAATCTTTCAGCAATTGCCGAATCGCAGGTTTCAAAGTTAAAGCCTCTTGAAAAGTGCCGTTTGAAAGATTTTTGGGGCGGTGTTCATAAGCAATTTATTGTTACAGGACCAAGTAATTATTTCGTTAAAATTGACAGAAATTATAGTTTTAACACGATTATTTCAGCGGTAATGGTTGATCGGCTTATTGGCGAACCGCTTCGTGAAGAACGGTATGGTGTTCCATGTTTAGCCGAGATACCGTATAACGCTCCGCCTATTCCTAAAAGTTTTTCAACTTCAGAAGGACGACAACTTATTTTGACATGGAATACATTAAATAAAGTTTATGCAAAACGTAAAGGAATGGAAAGCGAAAGAAAGGGACGTATTGCTGTTTATCAAGCTGCAAAAGCATTGGGCGAATCGTCAGATGAAATATTACAAATGGCTAATTCTTTAAAATGGCAGCTTAATCAATGGGATCAGGAACAACGAAAAGAACATCATGAAGTAATGAAACGCGGATTTGAAAAATTGTTAGAAGTAACGCCTTCTTTGAGACAATCTCTTGAAGATCAGAAAAAAGGCATTCCAGAGGTTTTTAAAAACTGGCGGCGATAAACGCCAATAACAAATGAAAGAAGAATTTTTTATGAAGTATTTTTTACGAAATATTGCCATTACAATTGCTTTTGTGGTTTTTTATGGCAATTTTACATTTGCTGATAACATATCGGTTGTTGTGCGGGTAACGTCGTCATACGAAGTTACTATACCAGGGATAACAACTGAAATTACTGTTACAGGTTCATACAATGGTGTGCCTTCACTCAATACTGAGGAGGAAATAGGAAACGTGGAATGGCAGTATGGAGGAGGTTATACAACTACAGGAGCAACGATCAATCCAAGTGCTGCCGAAACAACTTGGAGTAATTCAAATACGCGAGTAATTAATGTTACTGGTAATGATTTGGGCGAATATACATTGATATTTATAATGAAAGTTCGAATACAAATCAAAAACAAAAATACAGGAGCATTTATACGCTATGTTGAAGCATCTGGACAAGGATCGGCAAAACTTAAAGTAACAAACGGGAAGTTTAAAATCGTATTAGCGTTTAAAGATAACTTTGCAGGTCGCAGTAAAACAAGAATGGGAGTATGTGAGGAAGCAACAATTACTGTCGAAGCGATTGATCCTGTCGGCGGGACCGCTAAAATTATTTCAACAGACCGGACAGGAAACATCAAAGTTTCGGGAACCACTGTTACAGCAGGAGATATTAGTGGTTCTGGAACAATTAAAGTTGTAGCAAGCGTTAATGACGGAGCTGCCGCTGAAGAAACTTTGGGGGTTAATGTTGTTGCACCAATAGGTGTTAGACAAGAAAAAATTACTCCTATTGCCATTGGTCCTTGGATTGCACCAGTACCTAATCCTGACAAAAAATTGTATGTGCAAGGTATGTGTTCGGTAGCAATGAATACTGTTAGTTATTTACGCCCAACAGATGTTTCTTTTTACAATACTAAAGTTGGAGAAGGTACCTGTGTAGGAATTGGAACAGGTAGCCAAGTACCTTATAGTGGACTTGTACATCCGAGTTGGAAAGATGACGTATCTAATGGGGACATACTTCTCGGATGTAGCGTAAAAGGACCGAATCCCGGTCCTCCTCCGTATGATTTCATTAGTGATATACAACCTGTCACTGTTGGCGTAGGAACGTTTACGTGGAATATTCCTTGGGAATATTCATGTAATTCGGGTAATAACCTGTCGTTTACAACTGTAATTCATCAGTCGGTTTTTGACGGGAATCGGGGTGTAAAACTTTCTAAAGCGGGAAATTCCGTGCAACATACAACACCTTAACTTTTAACATTAAAATAAATATTATGAAAATATTACTTTCAATTTTTATAGTTGTGCAATTTATTTTTTCAGTAAGCTGTCTTTTTGGGGCAGAGCTTTTGAGTAATGAAATAAGATTTGCTCAAGAAGAAAAAACAGTTGCGGCTATTGTGAATCCCAATGCTGATTGGGCAGCTGTCAATCGGGAGATTGAACGGCTTGAAAAAATGTACGAGAATCATCCAGATATGTACGTAATAGTAATGATCCGCATTGTAAACACATTTTTTTACCATACCCATTTCAAATCAAATAGACGATTTTATGAATGGTCTGAATTGATTGAAAAGTTGAACCAAAAGATTTTTAACAAAAAACCCGAAAGCAATGAAGGTAAAGGCTGGCAAATTGAAGCTATTGTCGATTACATGACTTTCGATCCAGACGAAGCACCTTTGGAAATTTTGACGAATCGTAAAATCCGTGTTTCAAAAATAATTGAAATTTGGCAGAACGTATCAAATAATATTGAACACGACTGGGATCGCAACGATCCTAAAAATATTTTACACCCATATTCTCCCCCTTTATCCTTTACTGAAGGATTTAAGTCGGGGCAGTCGCCTGATAGTATTAAAGATCCAATAGTTAAAAAAGAATATACTGAGTATTTGGAAAAACGAGCTGCTCTCTCAAAAAAAGCATGGGACCAAAAGCAGGCGAAAGAGGTTGTTCGTAAAAGTAAAAACGGCATAAAAAAATACATAATTGATTCCTATTCGCTTCGGCCTTTTGCCGCACCGGAACTTGAACAAATATTGAAAGACAATAAGGTCGAGGAAGCGTTTGCTAAAGAAATTCTCGACGCTGTTAAGAAAGCAGAAAAGGAAGCTCCGCCTCCTTCGGAATTTCGTAATTGGCAATCGAAAGACGGTTTGTTCAAGGCAAAAGCTAAATTCGTTTCTTCCGACAATAAAAACGTAACACTAGAAAAAGAAGACGGCAAACAAACAACAATCGAAATCTCCGTCCTCCGCACCGTTGATCAACGTTTTGTCAATGAAATAAATTCAAACTCTAAATCGCCAAAATCAGACTAATAAAAAAACGCCTAAATATGCAGTCGAGACGACCGCGTTCCGGCAACAATAAATTATTTCACTGATATATTACTATTTCACAAAAAAATTCTATCATCGGAAATTCCGAAGATGCAAAATTAGGTAATTTGTAATATATCAGTGGAATATTTTTTTTGACAGGATAAACAGGATAGTGGTTAGTGTATAGTGGTTAGTGGTTAGTTCGCATGCGGAAATTATCACGGATTATAAGTTCAAATCACTAACAACTAATTGATGGTTTCAAGTTTTTGATTCTTTTAATTTATTATTTAAAAATCCTGTCAATCTTGTAATCCTGTCAAAAAAACAAAACTAAA
>JAITKS010000466.1 GCA_031278315.1 Planctomycetaceae bacterium
AAAAATAAACGTCCGCGATGCTGTGAATGAACCGGTAAAATCGTCAACGAACCGCCAGCCGTCATTTGAACTTCACCACTGCCAAGATGAATCGTATAGTCGCCAAGCGTCCCCTTGACCATCGCATGAGATTTCTTTAACGTAACATTTTTGAGTTTGACCAACCGAAGCGTTTCTTCCAAAATTGCAGTACGCATCTCAACTGTTGAAAACGACGCTTCAGGATCAACTCCGCCAACATGCGCAACACTAACCACTAAATCCAAATCTCGCATCACCTCCGAAAAAATAACCGCCGGAATTTTCGTAATCGGTATCAATTCCAATGTCCGCCGATCAACAAATTCAATCTTTTCAATAGTCGGCGGTTCAATATCAGACGGCATAAACCAATCTGCATAACAATAAAATTGAACTATTACATCCAACTTGTAAAAAACTTTCTGAAAACCTAACTCAGGATCAATTGTCCAATTACGGTTTTTCAGTAACGCAACCGTTTTCGACGGTTGAACCTGATGTCCGGCATAACGATTAGAATAAGTCTTGACCATCTTTTCATCGGAATTAGGCAAATACAATTCACGGAAAATTTGTTTGAACGGCTGCACAATTTCACGTTCAAAAATTATCTTCTGAAACTCTTTCCAAACCTTCGACTCAAATAAATGAACCGGATGAGCAATCACAACCCGATCTGTTGACTTCAACTTTTTCGTTGCGCTAATCTTGCCGTCAACATCAATAAGTTGTCCGTCCGCAAAAAGTCCGAAATTATTACCGCAACGATAAACCAGCTTCGATAAAATCGGTTTGATTGCCGGATTTTGTGACAAATTACAAAGTTCGTCAACCGTAAATTCCGATTCAAATTGCATTGACTTTTCAAAATTCGTACGGACATTACGGAATTGCTCACGGAATGTTTTGATAACCTCTTTGAGTTCCTCAACGTAAGCATGTTTTTTGAGTTTCGACGGAACATCTTTTAATTCCGTTCCGTCTTCTTTGACACTGCGAATTGAAGGCTTTCCGAAATCATCAATCACTACCGACAACTCAAAACCTTCAATCTTTTTCGGAACAATATATTTGACCAACTCTTTTGATTTCTCTGTTTCCATTGCCCAAATGAAACGGTCAACATCTTCATAACCGGCAGAACGAGCAAGATTCTGAAACGCAATTTCACAGATTTTGCCTTCAGATTCTTTGCGCTGTTGCCCGAATTTTTTGCTTTCATTCAGAAATTTTTGAATAAAATTGTAACGTTCCAATTGTTCCTTTTCACCGGCATTGCCTTTTTTTAACGGCAAAAGAGAATACGCAAGCAAATTGTCTTTGTTACGTTTTTCTGTAACCGATTTTTTTACATCGTTGATTTTCAATTTTCCGCGTAAAGCGTCAGCAAATATTTGTGCGCGTCGGTGATTGTTTCCGCTGGTGATATATTTTGCGGCGTCGTAAACCATTTGAAAACGTTTTTCGCCAAGCGTTTTGTAAGCGTCGTTGAACCAATCAATATCAAATGCACCGTCTTTGAATTGCTGCGGTGAAATCGGAGAATACCGTGCGATAATTGATTCTTTTGTTTCGCTCATAGATTCATTGATGTGAGCATGAAAATACCAACACGCCGACATCAAACCTTTCCACCCCAAAAATTCTTGTACGAGATCAATCCATTGCGGCGCATACATTGCCGCTTCGAGCAATCGTTGTTCGGGAATATCCGCAAACAATTTTGAATCTGCGTTATCCTCCGGTTCGCAAGCCCGCAAAAGTGAACTGAAAACATCACTCCGAGAATGTATATCTGACCCATTGTAACCGCGAGTAAACGGCGTTCTATCCATTGCTTTAAGAATACGTACAAAATATCTAATACCTTCAAAATATGTAATTCTAATTGCCAGATCACTTACTTCTGTTGGTGTATCACCGCGAAGAATTTCTATTTCAAGAATACGATCAATTACTTCGGGAAGTAATTTTTTAAAGTGCGAATGAATATCCTTATTCATTACATGACTAAAATTACTGCCGGAATATGTAAATTCTACTGCCGAGTGGAATAAGTATGGACTCCGTCGGATTAGCATTTCACGTAACAATTCGTCATCGTCAATCAAATTTAATTCACGTGCTTTCTCAAGAACTTCAATTGATTGCGCAACATATCTGTAATTCGACACTTCATAAAATTTGTATAAAATATTAAATCGTTTTTCAAATTGTGAGGAATCAACAGGAATGGAAATATGAGATACAGCATTACGAGGTACTGTAAACGGTGGAATTGAAAGATCGAATATTGTGTATTCACGTCGGACTTTAAAAATAATCTGCGTAAAGAGATTTTTTGGTGTTGCGCAATAAATCCCAGATAAAATATCAAGCATAAAATCTGATTTTACCTCATTGGGAATAAATTCATAAAAAATATCCATAAACGATCCAATAAGCGGACGATAACAGTATTGTGTACTTTTGATATGCTCACAATACTGTTTCATTTTTTCATCATTCCAGCAAACAGAATTTAACCAATCTTTAAATTCAGATGTATATTTTCCATACTGTCCTACACCTCTACAAATCTTATCAAATTCTTCATTAAAAACAGACAATAAGAAAATGCTAAGTAATAGAATATCTTGAGCCGTTAATTTTTGTTCTGTATAAAATTTTTGCCAGACATCTCCTAAAACGTAATCTTCCCAATTTTTTGTTTCTTTTTTTCCGTATTTCTTTTCCCGTTCTTCCAATGAATTAATAAATAAGAGGTTTTGCGATGAACCGAGTATTCTTATTTGTCCTTCTTCTTCGTGATTATAATGATAGTATCCGGTGTATTCATAATCGCGGTATTGATGAATCAAATTATCAAGATTCAAAAGAATTTGTTCCAACCGCGGCATTTCTGCTATAAAAATATCAGCAAGCAGTTTGTTTGGTTTTTGGGGTTCGGGAATATTGGCTTTTCCATTTGGGTTACATAAACCAAAACCATTTTCTTTGGTATATTCAACCGTCTTCTTTTCCGTAATTTTTTGTACAAGAATTTCTTCGGCAGAAGATTTTTTTGTTCCTTTTTTCTTTTCGTTTCCTGCTAAAGTAGCCGTAATTTGCTTGCAAGCCGAAACAACCGTCGCATATTCCTTTTTATCTTTTGACAATTTTTTCGCCTGATCAATCAAATCAAGACCCGCAAGACGTTTTTGTTCTTCTTTTGAATTGATCAAACGCTCAATACTTTTTTGCAAATATTCCGGCGATTGTTTCAAAATAAGATTGATAATTTCGAGACGGATTTTCGCATCTTTAAACCGAAGAGCAGATTCAAGCGTTTCATATTCTTCCGGCGTGAGAACCGCATCTTTGAACACGTTATCAATTGCGCCGCGATAATCGCCCCAGTATGGATCACAAAAAAAGTCAATCAGTATTTTTCGGTGCATTGGATTGCCCAATTTTAAAACCGATTTGACCAAATTACTTTTTACGTATGTATTCATCTTGTTCGAAATGGGAGACAAAAGTATTTGTACATCGGCCTCGTTACATCCAAGAACCGTAACACACGAAATCATTTGGAGAATAAAATCGTTTGCGGAAATACGGCGTATGTTTTCATTAAAAACGTCAGGGGCAAATTGTGTTTCTTTTTTCGGAGTTGATTCGGCGAGTTGATTTAATCGTACAAAAATCTTTCGTATTTCGGTATCACTAAGCCGGCACGGTTCAAAATAATTATCAAAATTCAATTTAAGATCCGATAAATTAAAATTGATTATCTGTTCGAAAACACCATTGTCTTTTTTATCTGTATTTTTAACGTCACTTTGTAATTTATTATTGGTACGAATTTGTTGTTCGTTTTGCAATAACGAATCAAGTATTTCAATGAGTTGAACCCAGAGTTCGAGATCGTCTTCGTCAAGCATTTCAAAAAGGACATCTTTCATCAGTTGCGGATCATCGGTTAATCGCAGAAAATACAACGCAGCAATTTGTTTGTGTTTCTGTTTGCTTTTGACAAGATTTAGTAACGGTTTCCGTGTGTCATCAATTTCACGCAGTCCAATTCCCCAAAGCATAACGTATATTTCAATCGGATTATCTGTGTCAAATAATTGGTCAATATTTAACTTGTTTGCGGCAGCATCAACGGCAGTTTCTAAAATTTTATGAATTGTTTTCGCATTCAATTTAGATGTTAATAATCCCAGCTGTATTCCAATGACACGAACAATAGAGGAGAATCTTTCGAGATTATTTTCAAGAATGAGATTGATCATGTAACAAAATCCTTCAATAGAGCATTCATCACACGCTTCGACAATTGTTTGCCGCAAACCTTCTTGTAACTTCGCCGCCAGAAGCAAATCACCAACCCATTTATGAGCATCCGCATTTCGGCTGATAAGGATTCCGCGAATAATTTCTTTTGTCAAAAATCCGGTACTGTTATCGCCGTAAATAATTTCTTTGATTCGATTTGTAACAAATTCATTGTGTTCATCAAGATCAAGAGCAATCATATTTTGTATCAAACTAGAACCGGTAATTGCTATTACCATTTTTTCTTCAAATTGATCTTGATCCGGTTGAATTGAGCGAATGTTGTGTTGTGATTTAATGTAGATATTGAGATATTTTTCAAGGTCAAACCCTATTGATATTGACTTGAAAAAATTCACGATCAATTCCAATCCATTAGCAAAATAAAGAATAGTATGCTTTTTTGTACGAAAATGATGTTTGTACCAACCTCTTTGGTAAATCGTAATAGTAAGCCGATTCCAGAGTTTTTCAAACCGTTCCATATTATCATTACCAAACAGGAACGGAATTAATTCCGCACGATTACCGGAAAATACTTCGTTGGGTTGTATTTTTCCGCTAAACAGTAATCGCGACAATGGACTATTGTTGAGCGAAAGAAAGGAATATTTTTGTTCCCTTCGTAATGTTTTATAAAACGATTGTACGATTTCCTGATTCTCTTTTTTGAGTGTTGGAATTGCGTTCCTCAATTCGTTGAGGCGGGCTTCAAATTTTTCTTCAAGAGTCATCGTTTTTTCCCTTCTGAAAAAAAAGTTAGTGCGTTTCAACCAAAATTGATCGAAATCAATAAGTAAGTATTTATAACATATCAGCCGAATTTTTAAATGGTAATCTATCAGTGGAATGTTTGTTTTTCAACTTTTTTGGGTAATGAAATTGAAGCCTTTGGGATATTCCACTGATATATTACGAAAATTCGAATTTCGTTTTTGGACAGGATAAACAGGATTGACAGGATTTTTAAATTATAAATTAAAAGTAATATATCTGCGGAATAATTTATTGTTATCAGAAACGCGGTCGTCTCGACCGAATCTTAACGAAAAAAACAAAAAATTGGGGAATTTCTTGATCAATCATCAATTATCATGAACATCCGGCTAACATGGTTAATCTTATGAAGGTCAATGTATTTCCGTTGGCAAATGAAATGATCTCGTCAAGATTAGTGAGTTCATTATCGTCGCAAAAAACACGGAATAATCCGTCTTCAAATGCCAGCAATGCCGACTCAACCGCTTTATCAGGGTCTTGTTTTTTGTCGTTATATTTGGCATCGAAACCAACTTTGCCCGTTTCCGCAACAATTTCAAGATCAATCTCCTCGTTTGGATTGTCATTATTGTTGCGGTTATAGCTGGTCAGATATTTTGTCCAATCTCCTTTGTCATCTTTCCGGTTGAACGCTTCAACACGATCACGGACAATTTGTGTAATCAGTTGACGTAAAGTTTGAACAGTTTGAGGAATCTCAATTGCCTGTTTTTCGACAACAGGTTTTCGTTTCCCAATCTGTTTAATTTGTACAAAAAGTTGAATCGTCATCTTTTGAAACTGTTTACAAAAAATACGGACGGAAAATCAGTAAATATCAGCGTAAATCTGCGGACAAAAATAGACAATTACTGAAAATCTGTTCGTTTTTTACATCAAAAAATACAGTATCGGTTGATTGTAAAGTTTACAAACCGTCTGTCAATATTCGCAACAATACCCCAAAAATTAATTTTTATCAAAAAAATTTTTGTATCTATTCAGTAACGATTCTATTGTTTATTATTAGGCGTAATTATTCAGTGGAATTTTTGTTTTTCGATCTGAACCCGGTTAGGGGCAGCATTGTTGTTGATAGTAGAGAGTTGATCGTATTTGCGTGCGGATTTTAGCGGAATGATCGCTAATCGCTCGTAACACTCTTAACAGTCAACTCCTCTCCGTACTTTTTGGCGAAGAACAATTCGTTCCAATGGACGTTTCATTTGGGCAAACCAAGGTTCTTCTTCCGGTTGCATGGGAACAACCAAAATAGTAAAAAGACCGGCAAGTTTTCCGGCAAGTAAATCA
>JAITKS010000009.1 GCA_031278315.1 Planctomycetaceae bacterium
AAAATCTAAAATTACAAAATCTGATTTCTCTGTGTTCTCTGTGTCCTCTGTGGTTAATAAAAAAAATATTCCACTGATATATTACTAAAAAACGAATTTTAAAGTGTAATTGGTATATATTACGATTTATTTACTTCCACTTTATCCACGATTTGACTCGGTTGATTATACCGCCGGATTGAACTGGTTTATCAGACGGCTTGGAAGATGGTAATAACGACGTTAAAGAAGAATTCGAAGCAACCTTCGCATTAGATGAAATATTACTCGGCGAATTATTCGCTACACCCGTCCGATTAGATAATTTCGAATTATTTTGATCCGGTATATTATGTAACAAAAATTGTACCCAATAACTGTCAAAAAGAGTCATCAAATCCGATATTCTACACTTTGATCGACGAACATCCGCCGCCGATATTAACCTGAAAAGTTCATTCGTCTCCTCCGGCGTAAACGCAACTTGATACAATGTAATTTCGTCAATCCACACCGAAGCCGCACCGCTTAAACTAAAACGTAAAGTAACTTTTCTATCGTCTGACATCGGAAGCCGATCAAACGGAATAACCGCCTTAAACCATTGATACTCACCTCCCGCCAATACTCCGCCTTTTAATACCGGACGCAAAAAAGATTCCATATTAAATGTACGATTCAATATATCTCCGCCATTACCGCTGTACACGGCATTATCTTTATCTTTATCTTTACTTTCTCTATCACTGCCGTCCACTCCAATAATAGATACCTGAAATAATAAAGGCAAACCCTCCATTGACCTCGACGAAATCACCCCCGACGATAAATTAGATGACGATAAATTCGGTGACGATAAATTAGCCGTCGATAAATTAGATGACGATAAATTAGATGACGATAAATTCGGCGATGATAAATTCGGCGTAACTTCGTTGTTCTTTCCGAAGTCTCCTTTTACTGCAACAAAAAACGAAACGAAAAGACGTCCTGTTGACGGTAATTCAAATGGATCGCTGCTGACACAAATATTTTTATTCAGACTCGTACTTGTCAATTTCAAACTTGCATTACCATTGTGTTTAATTACCGAGTCAATATTCGCTGACGTTCCCGCCGCCGATAATGCTTGCCATCCGCGATACTCACTGTACTCGTAATTGTTAGCGTCGAAATATCCGGACGGATTCTGTAATACGGTTTTGGGAAATTCTGTTTTCTTGAAATTTCTTTCTACTCGATCTTGTGTATCATCGAATCCGGCATTTATCAATTTGTCCCATCTTACTCCGGTTCTTGCAACTTGAATTCTTTGTCCGAGTTGTTCTACCCATTTGTGTAAAATTCCATTCACGCCGCAAATATATTCTGGACGTAACACATCAACATCGTTGATTGTTGCCGCAGCGTCATCAACGTAAATTGCTGCCAAATTATACGGCTCAATTCTAAAAGAACTCCTCTGCCGACCATTATTCCATGTTCCTGTCTCGAACTTCTTTCGTCCGCTCAACTCGTAAAAACCGACGCCTTCGGCAACTTTAAAATCTATATCAACTCGTACTTCAAACGGTGCATCATTGACAATATAAACAAACAACCCCGAACCGCCATTGACATAGCGAATAATAACAGGCTGCAATGACCTCTCACTTATTGTAGAAGAATCAGAAGATTGATCAGACGGATATGAAAATGTATTGAAAGGCAATGCCGGAAGTTGCCTAAATGCAGCGAATAAATCGTTCAAAGAATCTTTTTCGCCGTTAGTCAATGAATTACCGCCGTCGAAAAACATTGCGACATCCGATTGAGCTAACTGTTTCACAAACCGAAGCCGATTAAGAATCGAAACCGGAACAGACGGCGATTGCTCCGGATCATTGAAAAATAAAACACCGAATGAAATTCCGTCTCGAATAAATTTTGTACCTGTATTAGCGGTATCGAAATCGCTATAAACAGCGGCTGTTTCGGTTTGCATCTCCGGCGACCTGCGAGAAGGACGTAAAAATGTTACAGACGGAATATCACAAAATAATGCCGGATCATAACCAAGCATTCGCTGCGATAACAAAACTACACTAGAACGCGGAAGAGTCGGAAGACAAAACTTCTTGACTTCAGGTTGATTCAAAATTGAGTCAGCTGCTATGTACAACCGGGCATCACGGCGATTGGCGGTAATTGTCTTAACGATGTCTTGATAAAATTCTTTTACTTTAACGTTGCGCCAATTAATAAATGTTTCCAATATCTCATTATTGTTACGAAAAAATTTCATTCTTGCGTTGATTCGGTCTTGCAAGTCAGCGAAATTTGTATCGGGAATATGAGTTCTGGTCTCTTTAACAAATTCACGCATAGTATAATCGTCTAAAGATTTAAGCGGTTCATTCAGCAGCATGTAACTGTCTTGAGAGAGAATAATACCGATTCCGCCGAATGATGAATGTATTCCATAACGTGCGGTAATTTCGCTAATCGTGTTAAGAATTGATTCTTTGACAAGCGGATGAAGTAAGTTATAACGTAATTGTTGATTATTCGTTTCAATATTATTTGATGTAGTGTTAATGTTAGCGGTTTCATTTGTATTTACGTTATTGTTGAGATTTATATGTGATGATATTTCCGAATTGTTTTGCAAGAGTTCATTTGCGAGTTGCGGATTATTTCGTATTAGGTTATCGATTTTCGGCAGCCGCATATTGAAATTGATTGCGGGTATTAAAGAGAATGTTTCGCGGTTGAATAATCTGTGTAGTAATTCAAGCATATCGTGATTTAATTCGGTTTGTAATGCGTTTGTTTTGCATAAAATTGTATCGTTTGAAGCAACGTTTAACATTAGACCATCGAATCCGTTCCAATGTAATGTGTCAACTAATCGAGTAGCAGATTCATAGAGCGTTTGCCAGTCGCGGGCAAGAATTTTAGGCGTTTCGGCAGCATTAATATTAGCATTAGATGCCGCTGATTTCTCTATTGTTGATGCAAGTTGTAACAATGTTTCTGAACGATTGAGATAACCGGCAACAAGTCTTTTAGGAATGTGTTTATATTGACGTTGAATTGATTCCGGGTTGATTTTGTAAACTCTGATATTGTTGAAAAAGCAATTTTGTTTAGTTCGATTGATAAAAACTAACGTCGGCGTTTTGGTTTTCGACCAGAATAAAATCTGATGTGTGTTATCTGATTTTGCAGTTGAATCAAGCAATGCAACAGCTTGACCGACTGTGGCGGTAACGTGAATACAAGATTCAGCACTGACAACGTGTTCATTATCGACGGTTTCGACGACTGCTATTTCAAGTTTTTGCGAAGCGGAAGCCGGATAATCAATTTCTATAAGATGAGGTTTTCCTATTTCGTTTAAATTTATTGAGACTGCGTGCCATGAATGAGATGTAATAAGCGAATCAGACGGATGTAAAATAGAATTATTATTATTTTCTGATTTTGAAGTATTGTTATTGTCAGAGATATTTGATGATTGATTTATGTAAAATTCAAAAAATTGTTCGAGTGAATTTTTGTTTACAGCGAAACGAAAATTATCGGGAGATATGATATTTGCAGTTGAGTTGTAATCAATAAACCCGGGCAATTTTGGTGCGGGGATAGTAGGAATAGTAGATAAACGTTTGAAATTTGGTTTCCACCATTCGTTTTTTTGTGTATTATTTTGTTCGATTAATTCTTTGTCTATTATATTGAGGTTGTTGAAAAATTGATTTTGATTCTGTTGATTCTGTTGATTTTGTTGTTGTTGATTCTGTTGTTGTTTTTGTTTTGATTCAGGGCTGACAACGACGATTTGTTTAATGAGTTCGGCTTCGGGTTTAGAGAAACTTCGGGGCAGAGGTGTTTGACTTGGCATATAAATAGAGACAATGATTTCGTAAACGCCTTCTTTTTTAGGTGCTGGAATTGAAATTTGAAAGTTTGATTGTGATTCTGTTGAAGCGGTGATAGAAAATTCGTTTTCGTATTCAGGTTGATTTTTTGTTGTATCGGAGCGTTTGGAGTTTGGTGTAATTATTGATCCGTTTGGCGGAGGAGTTGGATAAACGCCTACATGTACATTTAGATTTTTGGTAATTCTCTGTGAAAAGGGAATTTTGATTGGAGATAAATTTCGTGAATGAGAAAGGGTACTAGTAACTTGTAATTGTATAGGATCGTTTGGTTGATAGATTTCGTTATTATTTTGT
Source organism: Planctomycetaceae bacterium (assembly GCA_031278315.1). Taxonomy (GTDB): domain Bacteria; phylum Planctomycetota; class Planctomycetia; order Pirellulales; family Thermoguttaceae; genus WRKP01. Next base: position 4,200 of record JAITKS010000009.1, read on the forward strand.
AGATTTATTTCGGCATTGATATGAGTACTAGCGAGTCGAAGTACGTCTAATCCTTGAGATTTGAGCGTATTATTATCGCAAACAACGAGCAAAAAGCTGATTGTCAGGATAAGGATTGTTTGTAAATTTATGTTAATTTGCAATGTTATTTTATTTTTTTAATAATTATCTGAATGAGTATTTAATAAATTTCTTTTGTGTAATATATATTTTTTGTGTATTGAAATTCGGTTTTATTTTTTAACGTAGATATGTAGATATGTAGATATATTGTGTATTGTATGATTTTTTTTAGTGATATGAGGGCGTATTCAATAAAATCTATTTTTTTGTAATCAAACATGCAGTGTGAGTCAAAAGTTGCAGTGTGAGTCAAAAGTTAAGGAGCGGGTTGTTTAAAAGATTTTATCGAGTGGTTACAAAAATATTGCGTATTATGCAAATTTCAGAATATCATGTCCAGATCAAATTTTTGTGTTATGAATTTGAATGAAGAATCAACCCCTCCCAGAAAAAGCGATAGGAAATAAAGCCGCCGATTATTAGAGGTTAGTTCGCATTATTTTTAAAACACGAAATACACGAAATTACACGAAAAATCACGAAAAATCTAAAATTACAAAATCTGATTTCTCTGTGTTCTCTGTGTTCTCTGTGGTTAATATAAAAAAAATATGGTTAGTACATAACAATTTAATGATTCGAATTTAGATTCAGTAATAATCTCCGCATGCGAACTGACCACTGACCACTGACCGCTAATCTCAATTTCCGGCGAGTTGTTTTAGGTCTTGTTCGATTTGGCGGATATCGGTTTCGACTTTCCAATGGATCGATGGAGAAATATCTTCAAAGAATTTTTGTTGCGATTGAATTACTGTTTCATCAGATTGACGGAGATTTTCGCTTTTGGTTTCGATAATCAAATGTAATTCTACGGTGTTTGTTTTTTCGTTGCGAATAGCATAAACAAAATCCGGACTCGTTGTGCCGCCGGTGTAAGTCGGTAACGGTAATTTCACACTGCCTTTGGGTAACTTGCCGTAAACAATAACCCGCTGCGGAACCTTTATTTTCAGAACTTCATGTTCTATCTCCGAATCATAAGATAATGGTAACTCATAAAGATTTCTCAAATCATCGCCAATATCAGACGCCTCACAAATTCCAACTAATCCGCGTTCCAATTCTGTAACAAAATTGCCGTCTTTCATTATGGATGTTTCCGCCGAAAAATTTAATGAAACATATTTGTATTTCGTCGAAAATATCTCATCAAATTTTTGTTTGAATATCTTGAAAAATTTGTCTAAACTATTTTCATTGAGAAAACTATTGATCTCGTCAATGCTTTTTTGTTGCGCTAATTCTTTTAATTTCCGCCATAAATTACGGTGTAGAACCGCAACAGGAATACAAGTTTGTCCGTGAAGTTTTCGGACAAAACTGCCGTAACGAAGAAGTCCAATTTCTGTTTTTATATCGACCGAAATATTTTGTTCGGTCATTTTCACACTGTTTATTCCAGAATGATCGTCAATATTTTTTTCGGTTGAATATTTTTTGATACTAATCGGATTATCGTAAAATATTTCTTCTTCTAATACTGATTGAACTAATTTTTCCCATTCATTTTCCGGTAACCGTTCAAATTTTATCATGTAACGCTGCGATATGAGTTTCCAAAATTCGGCGATTTTTTTCCAGTTATCGGAACGTAATTTAATTTTGGTACGATTTTTTTGAATTTCAGGCGATGTTACTTTGTTGAGTTCTAATTGTGTGCGAAGTAATTCGGGATAATCTTTTAATAATTTTTCGTAACCGTTTTCTTTGAAATGATTGGTTCGATCAATGATTTCTTTTTTGTCTAATATTTCGAGTAATTCTTTACTGGAAATTTGACGTGAATCGGTAATAGTTTGAATCATCTCATTAGTTAAGATTTCGTTATTTAGAATGACTTTTGCGTCACGATTAATTTCACCGATTAATTTTTCGGCGAAGTTTTTTTCGTCCCAACCGATAATGTAATTCAGCCGAAATTCTTCGCTGCTCAGCCGGTTTCCGAGTTCGTCAACTGGCAACCGCAAACCGCGGCCGACTTCTTGAATTTTCGACGTTTCACTTCCGCTTGTCCGTAATTTACAGATTGTAAAAACATTCGGATTATCCCAGCCTTCACGCAATGTCCATTTTGAAAACAAAAATCGGCGGGTATTCCACTGACCGTTTTCATTTTTGAAACTTAACATTTTTTCTTTGTTACTTAAAATATCTTGAACTTCCGCTTGAATTGCTTCATCACCTTTGCCGCGGTCTTCCGAAAAATAACCTGCATGAACATTTTGTTGTGTGTTTATTAAATTTGTTTTTGTTGCTTGTAAAAAATTGTAATATTCTTTTTCGCGGTTGTTGGTTTTATTGAGATATTTTTTCAGCAGTTTATCTAATTTTTTGTTTAATAATTTTTCGAAAGTTTCTTTCAGCCAGCCGTCTTTGCCGCGATAACTTTTTATTGAATCGATAAAAAACAGTGCAAGTGTTTTAACTTTGGGGCGATTATTGTTTCGTAAAAAGTTGACTTCTTCTTTTTCAAAGTGAGCGTCGATTGCTTGCGACAATAAAATTTCTTGATACGAATTAGAAAAAACATCGGTTGATAAATCCATTCCTTCTTTTAGTTCGAGGTCATTGCTTAATTTTTTATCGTTTCCGCCTTCGTAAGTGATCGAACCTTCAAAATCCGGCGGCAGCGGTTCGCCGATATTGATTTCAAATATTTTTCGTTCTTTTTTTAAAGTCAATTTTCGTGCGGTAACATTTTCGACACGATATTTATTGACAGCGTTTGTTTCATTGAGATTCGCAAAAAACACATCCACCGCTTTAACCAAACCTTGATTAAAACTTTCCACCGCACCTAAATCAAAAACAGGATTACCGCGATAAAAATCTTTTATTTTCGTTTTATTTTTTCCAGTACCGCCGGTTGTTTCGGGAAATGTTGCACCGAAACGGACAATCATTTGCGGTTGCATTTTTTCACAAATCGTTTGATAAACTTTGCTTTCACGCCCAATACGATGCGGTTCGTCAATGAAAACAATCGGACACGTATCTTTCACACCGTCAACCGGACAACTATTACTTCCGAACAACGTTTGATCATAATCGTTGTCAAGAAAACTTTTGCTCGTCAACATGGCGGAGTTGATCAGCAGACATTGAATTTGATTCGATTCATTTCTGTTACTGCCGCAATAAGAAACCAATCCGTTGGGCAATGTTTTTCGTTTCCCTTTTTTTGCCGAAAAATCACCGGCGTTGATAATGTGCAAGTTGACATGTTTGTTTGGAAAGAACCGCGAAAAATGTTGGCGGGCATAATCGCTGTTGATAAAATTTTTCGTTCCTTCTTTAATTGCCAAACTTGGCACAATAATTACGAATTTATAAAGTCCGCGTTTTTGTTGCAATTCGTACATTAACCGCGTATAGACGTAAGTTTTTCCTGTACCGGTTTCCATTTTGCAATCGATAAAATAATTTTCGTCACCGGCGTTTTGTAAAAGCGGATTAGAATAAATAGACGAAATATCCGGCGGCGAAAATTTTTCTGCCGTTACAATTTTAGGGAAAGCGTCAAGAATTGATCTTATTGCGTCGTCTTGATGTTTCAATTGTTCAAGATGTATTTTCATATTAGTATCTCCTTTCGATTAAGACTTGTCTGTTCAATGATTGTTTAACGCCCAATTCTAACTCGCGCAAACTTTCCATCGAAAAAGAATAACCGTAAATAATAATCGTGTTGAGATTCAATTGATGTGTTCCGACAGCGTGTAACAATTTTTCGGTTTGCTTACCGCCCCAACCTTGACGAATAATATAGAGTAACGATTGATCAATGTAATACGCTTGATAGCCTTCAAAATCAAGCTTTTGCGGTTGTTGATCGAAAGTGTAACCGTCGTGAATAAGCCAAGTTTGTAAGATAACTTCTTCACCTTTTGCGTCTGTAGTTTTGTCGTCGAAAGCAGCAACCATTTCGTCGAACATTATTTTTTGT
>JAITKS010000040.1 GCA_031278315.1 Planctomycetaceae bacterium
GCTCGCATAAACAGGCTGCAAGAATATTTCAAGATCATTACGTTTTTTGATCAAGTCGATCAAAAATGTTGGTGTACCGGTATCGAACCAATAATTCTTAAATTCTCGGCTTCTGAACAGCAGCAACGTACTGAACGGATTATAAACAAATGTTTTTCCATCCCACGAATAACCGTTGTACCATTGACGAATATCATCTAACAACTCTTCCCGACTCTTGGACAATTTCTCTGCCATAACGGGTAAATATTCTGAAAAATTATTTTCCAATTCTTCTTGCGTTATACCGCAGAGAGCTGAATACTCTTCATCCAACGTAATATCTGTCACATTATTCAATGCAGAAAAAATTGATAAACCCGAAAATTTGGATATGCCGGTCAAGAATATGAATTTGATATATCCATCTGCGCCTTTCATTACTTTATAAATATCGTGAAGAGCTTTTTGCATCGCTTTTATTTCTTCGCTCGGCTTGCCAATAACGTCAAGCATCGGTACATCGTACTCGTCGATTAAAATAACAACCTTTTCTCCAGTTTTACGATACAGTTCCTCAATCAATTCTCCAAAACAATCGGAGGCATACTCCGAAAGAAGAGAAATATCATTATTCCTAGCTATTACTTTCAACCGTAAAGATAAACTCCGTTCAATTTCTTCGGTTGTATCATGTTTTATTAACGTCCAATCTATTCTGATTACGGGATATTTTTTGTTCCAATCCCATTTGTCATAGACATAAAGTCCTTCAAATAATTCTTTACGACCTTGAAACAATGCGTCAAGCGTACTCAATGTCAACGATTTTCCAAAACGGCGAGGACGCGAAAGAAAATAAACTTTTCCTGTTGTAACAATTCGGTGAATATACTCCGTTTTGTCAACATACAAGTAATTCTCTTCGCGGATTTCGTCGAAGGTTTGGATTCCAATTGGTAATTTTTTCATATTCATGTTTTATTGATTTTATTTTAAGAGAGTGTCTAATATTCATTTTATTCACGGATGGAGTGTAATTTTCATCACGATTTTAAGTTTTCTTTGAACGCATTATTTTTACCTTATTTTCCGAACAAAACAACCTCTCCGCAGTAATGAATTTTCTCAAAGTTTGAGTTTCTTATTCGTTTATTTTTTTGACGAATACGCATTGCACTATGAGTTTCGGCGGTGTAAAGTTGTAAGAGTTTGTTTCTCGATAAGTAAGTAAGCAGGCGGCTCGAACCGAAAATTAAAGAGAGAGCAGTTGTGTTATAATTCTGTTACCTGTTTAATGTGAATATAAATTTAACCTACAAAAATTCTACTGATGTATTATTAAAAAATATAGTTACGAATTACGAATTACGAATTACAAATTTCATAATAATTTTAGAAGATGACACCAACTCAAAAAATTTTGATTATTGGCGGTGTTGCGGGCGGTGCTTCAGCTGCAACACGGCTTCGGCGACTTTCAGAATCCGCAGAAATTATCATATTTGAACGCGGTGAATTTATTTCATTTGCAAATTGCGGACTTCCGTATTATATCGGCGGCGAAATTACTGAAAAATCGGCACTGATATTGCAATCACCATTGTCTTTTAAGGCACGTTACAATATTGATGTTCGTATTCAACATGAAATAATTTCTATTGACCGCAGCTCGAAAACGGTCTTGGTTAAAAATTATCAAACCGGCGAAATTTACTCTGAAAACTATGATAAATTAATTCTTTCGCCCGGTGCAAAACCGATTTGTCCTGATGAATTTCAATCTGATCGTATTTTTACAATTAGGAATATTCCTGATACTTATCGAATCAAATTATTTCTTGATACAAAAAAGCCGCAACATGCAGTTGTTGCCGGCGGAGGTTTTATCGGTCTTGAGATGACGGAAAATCTACAGCGTGCGGGGGTGAATGTTACAATTGTTGAATGCGGGAATCATGTATTGTCAACTTTCGATTATGATGTTGCTTGCAATGTCGATAGTTATATTGAATCAAAGGGTGTTCAACTGTTTTTAAATCACGAGATAAAATCAATTATTGAGCAAGACGGTAGAATTATTGTAACGTTTAATCAAGGCGGTAAAATCATTACCGATATGATAATTTTTGCCGTCGGAGTTCGACCGGATACATCTTTTGTGCAAAATGCCGGAATTGCTGCGAATTCACACGGTGCGATTATTGTTACAGAAACAATGCAAACATCTGACCCCGATATTTATGCAATCGGTGACGCTGTATCTGCCGTTAATTTCGTTACAGAAAATTCTGATTATATTCCGCTTGCCGGTCCTGCCGGCAAGCAAGGGAGAATTGCTGCCGATCAGATATGTAATATTGATTCGCAATATTCAGGCTCGCAAGGTTCGGCAATTTTGCGTATCTTTGATATGACTATTGCATCGACTGGAATCAGTGAATTTAACGCAAAAAATAGCGGATTAAATTACGAAAAAATTTTTCTATGGTCATCGAATCATGCTGACTATTATCCTCGTGCGGCTAATATGTTAATCAAGGTCGTGTTTGAACGTGAAACGGGAAAGTTACTAGGTACTCAAATTGTTGGTTATGACGGAGTCGATAAACGATGTGACGTAATTGCAACGGCAATTCGTGCAAAAATGACTGCTTGTGATCTTGCAAAGCTCGATTTATGTTATGCTCCGCCGTATTCGTCTGTTAAAGATCCTGTAAATATGGCGGGATTTGTTATTGACAATGTTATAACGGGCAAGATGAAAATTTTTCACTGGCACGATGTTAAAGAGTTACAGGAATCGGATAATACCGTGTTGTTAGATGTTCGTACTTTAGCTGAATATAATAGAGGTCATATTGAAGGTTTTATCAATATTCCGGTTGACGAGTTGAGAAATCGAATTGATGAATTGGATAAATCGAAAAAAATTTATGTTACGTGTCAGGTAGGAATACGCGGTTACATAGCGGTAAGAATTTTAATGCAAAACGGGTTCGACGCTTATAATTTAAGCGGAGGCTATCGGTTATGGAGTTCTATTTTTGTAACAAAAATTCAATCTTACAAAAGATAAAATCCTAATGTGATCCAAATTGGTAATGTGATAATTGAAAAAATAGTGTTACTCATAATTGTATCCATTGCTGTTTTTTCGCAGCCGTTGTAATGTTTTGCCAGCACAACTGTTAATACCGCAGAATTCATCGCGCTATAAATAATAAGAATTCGTTTTATTTCAATTGTACATGGTAACCGGATCATCAATAAGAGAATTATAATCGGCATGATTACTAAACGAATCAAAATCGACCAAATTGCAATTCGCCATGTTTTATGTAATCTCAGTTTAATATTATCTAGTACAAATAACTTTGAAATTGTAATTCCGATAACGATCAAAGACATTGGAACTGCTGCCGTGCCGAGTAAATGAATCGTACCGCATTGAGCGTCAACGATGAAATCAAATAGATGAAAAATCGATTTCAATGTATCTGGTACAATTGAACTATGTCCAATCATATTTGTTGGAACAGCAATTAGAATAGCAAAAATCGGCATGTTCAATAATTTTCTTAACGATTTTTTGTCAAAGCGGCCATTCAGACAAAATATTACGAGTGTCCAAATCGAAAATTCTGATCCGACGTATAGCAAAAATAAGACGCCCATTGTTCTGCTGTCATTTGGAAATAATATTGCAGCTAGCGGTACGGGAATAAATCCATAATTTAAAATGCCGACACACGCCGCAAATGTACGACGCGACCGATACGACGATAAACCTGTTATAGAAGAGCGGAAACTAGTTGTAACAAGAAGTCCCAAACCAATTCCAATTGTAGTCAATAAAAAACCAATAAACGGCGGTAACCAAATATTTTGAGGATCAGAAAAAGCATCTGTATGAATTATTCGATCAAATATCAGACACGGAATTAAAATATTAATTGTTATCCGCATCAAACCGTTATCAACGCCGTCAGCAATAAAACCCGACTTGCCGATAATTACCGCAAGTACAATTATCGCAAACACTGACAACGCCATTGTCAGTGAAGTCAAAAATATAGTAATCACAATAGAATAATTGTGTAGATTGTTAAATTATTTTTGTTGACGATCTTGATACGGATACTTATACGGATACTCAACCGTAACCGATGTTGTAATTCCGCCGCGGGGTGTAAACGCAGCAACAATTTTTATCCAGCGAGGCGAAAGAACGAGAACCATATCATCTAAAATCCGGTTCGTTAAATTTTCATAAAAGACGCCTTCATTGCGAAACTTCTGCAAATATAATTTCAGACTTTTCAACTCCACGCATAATTTATCGGGTGTGTATTGAAATGAAATCGTTCCGAAATCCGGTTGACCTGTTTTCGGACAAACAGATGTAAATTCCGGGCAAACTATTTCGATCAAATAGTCCCGTTCAGGATACGAATTATTAAATGTTTCAAGAATAGAACGCATAAAAATATTATCTATCGGCTTTAATGCCGTCTAATTGTAATTGTGAAATTGGAGGTAATGACTATATTTTGATGAATCGTTTAGTTCAGAAAAATAAGGTTGAAAATAAGGTTAGTTTTAAAATTCATAACTCCAAAAAATTGAAAAAAAAATTCCGCTGATTTATTACGTTTTTAGTTATTTGAGTTATTCCATTGGAATTGCACCGGCAAGTAATTCAGCGACTCTTACGCAAAAATTTTCATTCATAACTAGCACTTCGCCGCGTGCGAGTAAGCGTCCATTAACATAAATATCGACGGGATCGCCTGCTGTTTTGTCAAGCGGAACTACTGATCCTTTTCGTAATTTCAAAACATCTTCAAGATACATATCAGTGCGGCCGAGTTCAATTTTTACATTTAGCTCAACTTCACTAATTTGATCGAGCGTTGCTTGTTCAGCACTAGGAACCGTACCGCCGAACTCTGGAAATTGAAATTCAATGACTTCATTTGGAATCAAACGTTCCGATGCAATTGATTGTATAGATTTTTCCGCCCGTTCTAATAAATAATTCAAATCGCCATTAGGCAAACCGTCTTCTTCGTCACCGATATCTGACATAGTGGAAGCAAAACTTCCTCCGCTATTATTTTCTCCTAGATTATCGTTACCGTTATTATTTCCAATTCCGCTTCCTAAACCGCTAGCACTTCCGCCGTAAGCTGATTTCGATACAGGTATAGAAGGTTGAGTTGGATCATACGGTGTCGATGGAACAAATGTCGGTTCAGATTGAACGGCAGAAGCTTTCGATGACGTATTACTTCCAAAGAGAACATCAAGAGCAGCTTGATCAATTGGACCTGCTGTCGGTACAGAATCGCTGCTGCTGCCGGCGGTATTGTTGAATAACGCATCAAGATCACTTTGCTCAAGGGGACCGCTAGCGGAAGCTTTCGATGGAGTTGGCGTTGAACTCGCCGAGCTATTATTCGCTCCGCCTAATAACGCATCAAGATCACTTTGACTAATCGTACTATCAGGCGGAGACGGCGAACTATTTGAAGCTGCTGGTTTCGTACCGCTGCCAAACAACGCATCAAGTTCACTCTGACTAATTGTACCATCTCCCGACGCTGCTCCCGACGTGTTTTGTGATCCCGAACCGCTTGGAGTTCCGTCATTTCCGGTATTTCCGGCGTTTCCGGTATTGCCTGTATTTCCAGCGTTTCCGCCTCCGCCGAGCAAACGTTCTATATCACTTTGATCTAATACTCCATCGTCACTCATAATTCCGATTACCTTATTATATTTTTACTATTCATAATTCACCGATATATTAAAAAATTATCACCCAATTAAAATGTAAGTTGTTTAAAAACAGTTTAAGTTAATTTGCAAACGCATATATATTGTATCGGTGAATTAAAATAGTTTTTAAGACAATTATTAAAAATTAACGGTTGGGAAAATAAGTTAAATTGTAATATTAAATTGAATTATTTAATTGAAAATTCAAAATTAAAATTGCATAAAACGAATATATCTTTGTAAACAAGTTGAATATAAAATTTATTAGAGTAAGTTAATTTCATTTACACAAGACAGTTTTTTTTGTGTATTCCGATTTATCCGTATATTCTATCATCTAAAAATAAAAAACGAGTTTTTAGTACAACGAGTTTTTAGTACGATTTGTAACAGTTCATTTGTCGTTCTCTATAATAAAACTCAATTTGTATGGATTGTATGGAGAAGTTTAATAATTTTACGAATTCGGGTCAACATCAAAAAAAGATATTTAAGGATATAATTTTATTGAATCATTTTATTGAATCATAAATTTTCAATAATTTTTTTGCGGCGTTTTTTACGTCGTATCTTTTTTTTGCTTCGGGGATGTAATTTATGACATTGTCTTTTTTCGGATTTTCGATAAAGTTGATTATTCCATCGGCTAGAGATTCAGCGTTTTCGCTTTTAACAACAATTGACGGAGTATCACGTAATATTTCTCTCAAGCCGATGCAATCGCTTCCAATAACTGGTATGCCTAACGCTAATGATTCCATTGCTAATATTCCGCATGATTCCCAGCGTGAGGGCATTATCATTAAGTCGATTTGTAACAACAGCGGTGTAATATCAGGTACCGAATCTACAAAATAGACCATCGTCTTAATATGCGGATTTTGTATTGTTGCATTTATTGTTTCTTTTAAGTATCCGTTTGTATCAGTTGTTACGACAAGCCGAAAACGATCTTGATAACCTTTACTAACAAGAATCGATAATGCTTTAAGCAAAATATCAAATCCCTTTTGCGGCATAAAACGACCAAAAAAACCGCCCAGAATAACTTCAGATTCAATATTGAATTTTGCACGTAAATTATGTTCCGTTTGATCTCCGCGCATAAATTGATCTCCGCGCATAAATTGTAATTGCTGCTCGAAAATATTACGTGAGTTATCCAGACGTTCAATATCAATACCATTTACAATTGTTTCGATTCGTGCGGTTCCTTTTTTCCACGATGGAAAATTCTGAATATGATTTTGCTCGCAATCATACGATACCGGAATAATAACCGACTCGCGTTTTACTACTTGTGAAATAATAAATTTTTTCAACCATTTCCAATGTCCGGGTATATCATTTTGCGGAACGATTACATCATGTAATGTAATTATATGCGGGATACGTTTAAAGAAATTTGCAATTGCAGTTTCTGTTCCTGCTTTCAAACCTTGCGAATGAATTAGAGCAAACGATGAATCATGCAATGCCCGCCGTATTGTTTTGATGGTATCGGTACTGCTGTTATTTTTTGTTACGTTAATAAATTCTGTTCCGCTCCACGAGCTGACATCGTTTTTAAATGAATCAAACGCTGATCCGGATTCTGAAAGAAATGTAAATTGATAACCGGCTTCATGAATGTAACGCAAATTGTAAATCATGTATGTTCTAATGCCGCCAAGCGGATAAGAAACCGGAACTAAAACACGGTTATTTGACATTTTATTGTAAATGGTAAATAAAAAATAATGGTAACTTCTAAAAATAAATTTTTACATTAGGTTTTTAGAGATTCACTAATATATGAATTTGATAATTTAGATTAGAAACAACTTTTTATTAGCTCGAGTAATTTTGTGACAATTTCATTGTATGAAAATGTTCCGATAATCGTTCCTTTGTGTTTTAGATTTACAGAATTTGTGCCGCACCATACTCCGAAATCGGCGTTATCAGTTTCGCCTGGACCGTTTACACGGCATCCCATAACGGCGATTGTCAACGGATAGTTTTGAATTGGCCGTGTTTTTTCGTAAATCTGTTCTGCCAATGTTACAAAGCGATCGTTTTCAACTCGTGCGCAACTTGGGCAGCTTATAATATTCAGAGCTGTTTGTTTCCAACTTCCGGAATATATTTTGCCGTTTTTGACATTATCTAAAATGAGTTTTCCAGCGATTATCTCTTCTTCTTTACGGTTATTTGATACAGTCAGCGAGACACGTAAAGTTGCACCGATTCCGTCGGCTAGAAGCGGCTCAAGTGCCGCACGTGATTTAATTAAGCCTTCGGGCAAGAGACCTGCCTCTGTCACGCCGAGATGTAATGGAATATCGGGTCGAATGTTATAAAAACGTCTATTGGCAGCAATGACTGTATCGGGATCAGAGGATTTAATTGAAACGCAATATTGAGTAAAATTTAATGTATCAATAAATTCAGCGTGTTCGATTGCGCTGCGTATCATTGGATCGATATTTTTATCTGTCTTATTATTTTGAGATAATGTCGGATCGAGACTTCCGCAATTTACGCCGATTCTAATTGCGCAATTATTATCTTTTGCAGCTTGGACGATAAATTTAACTTTATCTTTCCATGAGGTCTGTGTTTCGGAGTGATGTAAATGTCCCGGATTGTATCTGATTTTGTCAACGTGCGGGGCGACTAATTCGGCTAATTTATAATTTTCTTGTAGATCGACTGACAAGTTTGCGGTTGTTTGTTTTCGTATTTCGCTTAATGCTGCCGCATCGTTTTTTGAATCGACCGCAATACGGACAACTGAAGCCCCAGCGTCAGCAAGACGTTGACAAGTTGACACCGTTGCTTTGATGTCCGATGTTTTAGTTGCCGCCATACTTTGAATCGCAACAGGATTTCCGCCGCCGATTGAAATCGTACCTATTCTAACAAGACGCATTTGATGAGATAAATAATATTTTCGTTTGTTATTTTTATGTTAAAAAAATAAATTTGAATTTTTAGAGAATCTTAATTAGCAAGTTTAATTTTTATTTAATGATTTAATGTTGTTCACCGGTGTTTTCTGTATTTAGCAATGAGTTATATAATTCGACAATAAATGTTTGTGCGTGTTTTACTCCTTGTAAGATTTCTTCTTGACTTGGTTTGAATTTTGCAAATTTTACCATATCTGCCGATTCGAGAAATTGTTTTAATCTTGCGGTGTGATCTTTTGAAATAACGTTTTCTAGTTGTCGATTTTGTGAAACTTCTATTAGGAATTCTTCTGTTGTTAATTCGGGAGCGCGAATTGATGTTTGTTTTTCGATATACCATCTCACGACTCCTGACAACTCAACGAAAAATAATTTTATGTCGGCTTCGTACAATTTTTTGCCGAGTAATTCAGCGATAAGTTTTAAAGCAATTTGGTGAGGCGGTAATTCTAATTCTGGTTCTAATTTTTTGGGGTGTTTTATGAATCTTAACCAAAGTATCAATCCTATCAAACATAAAATTATTATTGCGATTATCAGCAGCCATAAATTACTATCAATTCCTAAAATTTTGTAATCAGAAACGAGTTTATCCAGCGACGCCGATTCAGGTGATATTGACGACACAATTTCGAGAGCTGTCATTGGTAATTCGACTATATTTTTTTTGTTTTGTGAATCGGACAGATTGGTGTAGTAAGTTATCGGCATTGTCCAAATTGGAGTTGTTCCTGATCGAGTTGGAATAATTTTGATTACTAACGTTTTTAATTCTTTTTGTGGTGAAACAGATTTGTTCTCTTCATTTGTTGTTACAACTTTCAACGAGCCGATAGAATCACCGATATCAGGAAACTCAATTTTAACCGAAGTACCGGCGAGGACTTCAAGCCGTAAAATTATTGTATCGGATAATTTCGGTTTAATCGGACTTACTGTCAATTTGACCTGTACTAATCCGTCTGCCGATTCAACTCGGCCGAGTTCATGTATCATGCCGTTTGTTTTCGTTGCAGAAAATCCGGCTTGATCAATTGCAACTTGAAATATAAAAAATAAAAATATTGTCAAAAATAGAATCGTTCTACGCATAGCAAAATTAAAATATAATTAATATATCAGTGAAAAATTTTTTTCAAATTTTTTGGGGTTATGAATTTTAAAACTAACTTTATTTGTAATATATCAGTTGAATAATTTATTGTTTTCGG
>JAITKS010000047.1 GCA_031278315.1 Planctomycetaceae bacterium
AACAGATATATGATTTATTAACCGTAAGCTAAAGCATACGGTTAATAAAGTGTCGTCCCTGCGGGACTTAACAGATATGTGATTGATAATTTAAAATTCGTAAACAACCAAAAAAACGAAAACAATTATTCAACTGATATATTACGAAAAATGATTTTTTAATAAGGTAATAAGGTTGGTTTGTTGTGGTCTCTTTGGCTACTAAGGTTGTTTAGTTCGGAAAAATAAGGTGAAAAATAAGGTTCGTGAAATATAAATCTGAAACCTTTGAGAAATTTTACGAAAAATTTTTTAAACACGAAACACACGAAAAATCACGAAACACACGAAAAGAGGTTGTATATGATTTTCGTGTTTTTTGTGTAATTTCGTGTGTTTCGTGTTTTAAAAAATAAATGCAAACTAATCACTATTATTGAGACAATATCCGATCGCCCTTTCAGGGCGGATTTTGTTTAAAACAAATAACGAATTTTCAAGAATGAATAGTATATAAAAAATTCCACTGAGATATTTACTTTTGTGTTATGAACTTTATAGATTTGTATCGTTGATGTCTTCAGGCATACAGATTAGTTGTTCTGATAAACCGTCTGGATGAATCCATGCGGATAATTTTTTTACGATTTCTTGCGCTGACTTAATTCGATTTAACGGGTCTTTAGCAAGTAACGATAACGTAATTTCCGCAATGTGAAACGGTATCGATTGATTAAATACACGCGGATCAATCGGCTCCGCATTGACATGCGCCGATAACTTCTGATTCAAATCGCCTTTGGGAAAAGGTACTCTGCCCGTTAAAAGTTGATAAAACGAACAACCAATAGAATAAATATCCCACGCCGGAACCGGCTCTTCAGGATTACGAATTTGATCAGGCGCAACATAATCAATCGTTCCTGCTATTTTGCCGACGCTCATTCCAGGGTTCATTTTTGTTAGCTCTTTCTCAAAATAATTATTTTTATTATTCATCGATGTTTCATACATTACATTCTTGAGATCGTACCCAATCGATAAACCAAGATCAATCAACTTTGCCTCGCCTTTACTCGAAATAAGAATATTCGCCGGCTTAATATCTCTGTGAATAATGTGCTGATCATGCAAATATTGTACACATTTTGACAGTTCAACGATTATCGCCGCAGCAATATCATACGGAATTACACCCTCACGCTGCAACAACATTTTTACATCGCCTCCGTCGATAAATTCATGTACCATAAAATCAACATTACCATCATGCCCCGAATCTATAAACCGTACCAGATTCGGATGACGTAATCTTTTTTGTAACGTTATTTCATGCCGAAATCTTTCCGATAACTCCGCCGTAGTTTTTGATAACGGTAAAACCTTCAACGCAACCAAAGGTTTGTATCCTTCATTTGTTTCTGTCAACAAATCAGACGACAGTAAATTATCGGTTTTCATGTTGTCATCACATTCACGTCCGAGAAATACGTGTCCGTATCCGCCTTTACCTATTGCATTTAGAATTTTATAATTTCCTAGAGTAAATTTTGTCCGTCCTGCTAATAATTGGTCAGTTTGCCATCTATTCAAAATTCCGCAGTTTAGAAGTTTTGTTGCAAGAAGTCTATCTAGCTCAGTCATTCGAGACTTATTTTCAGTTGTTATTTCGCCGTCTAAGGCAGCAAGAGTATCGATTGTTTTCGTTGAATCATTCGATACAGCAGAATCATTCTCTGTATTTTTTTTCATTGAGCGGATTGACGACAAATTGCCGTAACGCAACATTATGTTGTTACGTTTAAATTCAATCGGCTGATTTTTATTTCGATATTGAATAAATTGAAGCGGCGGATTATCGGAATTTTGAACAGAAGAATCATTAGGATTTTTTTTCTGCTTGACGATTTCGTGATATGATTCGCGAAGCAGTTTATCCAGAATATCTTTGTTAACGAGTCCGCTTACTTTGGCATATCGATAAAATTTGGGGCAGCTCACGAGACAGTAAATGATAAGGAGTCTCAAATGTGATTCGGTTACCGGTAATAGGATGATTCACGCTCAATCGATAAGCGTGCAGCGCAATACCGCCGTTATTTTTTTGTAACGAGTAATCACATTTATATTTTTTGTTACGATTAATATCTACGATATGTTTTTTCTTGGCACCATATTTAATGTCGCCGAGAATTGGAAAGCCGTGTGATGCTAATTGAATACGTATTTGATGTTTACGTCCTGTCAGAAGATTTATCTCAACAAGCGAATTTGTACCGAGCTGTTCCAACTTGCGGTAATGTAATTTTGATTCTTTACCGTTATCACCGCAAGTTAATTTTACTTTACGAAATCTTTTATCTTCACAAATGTTGCCGATAAGGTCGGATTCTTCGGGTGAAATTATGCCTTCGACAATTGCAAGATAAATTTTTTCGACAGTATGATTTCTAAATTGTTCATTTAATCTTGCAGCAGCTTTTGATGTCCTTGCGAAAAGCACAACACCTGAAACAGGAATATCAAGTCTGCTGACAACACCAAGATAAACCTCACCCAATTTATTATATTTACGTTTGATATATTCTTTAGCAAGAGTCAACAAAGTCTCTTGACCGCCGGGCAATCCCATTGTCGCTAGTCCCGACGGCTTTAATACAGCAAGAAGATGATTGTCTTCATAAAGAATATTTATCATAATCAAAAAAATAAAATAATATACGCATAACAATATGAATTTCAACAACACAAGTACGTAAAAAAATTGCTTTGCAAAAAAATAATCAGAGATTGTAATAATGTAATAAACACAAATTTAAAATGTGAGGAATATTTCAAATGGTAATATATACTAAACTTTTTCTCTAACGGTAATACACTGGCGTAATTTTCGGTTTTATTTTCCTACAAGTGCAACATAATCTAGCCCGCTGCAATACGGTGGGTTAGATTTTTCCGCGTATTCGTCCTGTAACGGCAACATGCAAAAAAATACCATGTAATTTTTTTGTTTATTGAAACGATAAATTGTTCTTACGGTCTATTGTCTTTTGAGGCGGAGAGTATTTGTGGTATATTAACGAAATATAAATAACAAATATTCTGTTGTTATATTACATCTAAACTTTTTGTTATGGTTTCGTAGTTTATGATTCCGCAAATGAGTTTTGTTCTTAAGAAGTGCCGTCTTTGTTGTCGATTTCGGTATCGGTCTGACATGATTTTCCACACTTTTATTTTG